>DASWDX010000331.1:0-9205 GCA_036395055.1 Pyrinomonadaceae bacterium
CAGCATCACGTTCTCAAGCGCGTTGAGGTATGGCATCAGATGATGTTGCTGAAAGACAAAGCCTAGATATTCGCAGCGGAAATCTGCGCGCCGCTCTTCCGACAGACCGTAAACATCGATGTCATCCACCAACACTCGGCCGTCCGAGGGATGATTCATCGCTCCGATGATCGTTAGCAGAGTGCTCTTGCCCGAGCCCGAAGGACCCATCAAAGAGACAAACTCGCCTTCTTCAATCTCAAGGTTGATTCCACCGAGCACACGCACGGCGGAATCAACTCCGTTGGACTGGTAAACCTTGCCGATGTTATTGACGACTACAAATGACATCATTCACTCCTCAGACATGTCGAACCGCTTCAGACGGATCGAGCCTCGACGCTCGAATAGCCGGATAAATTGTGCTTAGGGCTCCGATGAGTAGGGCCGCCATCACCGCACCGAGCGCAATCTTCGGATCAAACTCAAGGCTGACTCCGGACTGGCTGAAGTAAGGCAGAATCAACCAACTCGCGAGCATCCCGGAAATCCAACCCACCAGACCGCCGATGGTGCTGATTGCGGCCACCTCGATCATCAGCTCTTTAATGATCTGGCTTTTGCGCAGCCCAATGGCTCGTAACACTCCAATCTCTTTCGTTCGCTCGACGACTGATCCCATCATCGTGGTGAAGATCATCAATGCGCCGATAACGAGCACGACCGCTGATACCGCGACGGCAAAGCGTGTAAGCCGATCCATCGTCTCGGCCCTGGAGCGCACAGACTGTTGTAGTGCGGAAACCTTGGCGTTCGGGAGCTGTGCGCTGATCTGCTTAACGATGTCTTCGACCGGACAGCCAATGCAGAGCGCGCTGACTTCGATCATGCTCAACTGACCGGGCTTGCCTAAGAGCGATTGGAAGTGAGGAAGCGAGCCGAAGATCATCTGGTCTTCGCTCCCGCCTGTTGAAGTGATCACGCCAGCTACACGGTGTTCCTGACCATCGATCCGCAGACGGTCGCCTACAATTCTGAAGCTTTTTTGCTCTACATTGTTGTGATGTACGCCGCCGCCGGAGGTCACCTCGGCCATCTCCATGACCGGAACTGCCTGAGATTGTCCATCAGCAGTTGACTCGATGAGCGACAGACGTTTCGCCGCCTCATACCCAACCAGCAGGTCTTGATCTTGTTGAGGCTTCTGACCTACCAGTCGCCACCAGCGTTTCAATTTCAGTTCGCTCGGGAAATCGACACCTGCCAGAAGCACCTGCCGGCCCTCAACTTCAGTGACCCCAAGAATCTTCGGCGCAACCACGCTGAGCCGGTTGCGGTACGGTATTTCTAATATCCGCCTCGCATCGTCAGTCCTCAGTTGATTGACATCGAGTGTGACTCCCGAAACCGATATGCCGCCGTAATCTAGAGAGAGGCTGTTCGACTGCGGCACCACGATGATGTTGGCGCCGAATTGATCGAGTTGCGTGCCGACCTCGTCTTTGATCACGCGGCTTAGTGTCAGCAGTGCGACGATGGTAGCAATGCCAATACTGATGCCGATGATTAGAAAGGCAGCTTTGCTTTTGCGTCGTTTAAGATTAGCCCAAGCTATAGAGCTGATTCGCATGACGTTGCTCCGTAAAAGTCCTCGACTTAGAAGTACTGACTGCCGCTCTCCAACTCGCTCGTCGGAATCGAGAGGTCGTTGCCATCGACCGTGCCATGCAGGCCCATCGGATGGCATCCAGAAGTTCCGTCGCCGACTGAATTTACAGAGAAATGCCGACCACATTTCCGACAAACCATGTCGTTGCCATCCTGGTAATAGCCCTTGTGCGCGTAGAAACAGACGTGACAGGCATCCAGTGCCGTGCGGTAGTTACCGTCGGAGGTCTTTAACACGAAAAAGCGAGCACTCTTCCCGTTCGATAGCGCCGCCTCGTAGAATTTAGCTTGGCCGCTGTTGACCTCACTTAACGGGATACGCACCTCGCTCGCGCCGGAAGCAAGCTGGATGGTTTTCGCGCTGGCTGTTGTGGTAGTGGGATCCGACTGCAAACGACTCACTGCCAGGTAAACACCGACGCCCAGCAGTCCCGCGATTACGATCCACAAAAGTAAATTGCTGTTTCTTCGAGCAGGCTTGAAGAATTGTTCCCTCTTGCGCTCGCGGCCGCCGTGCGTTTTTGCATGTGTCCTGTTACTCATAAGTCCTCTCTTACTTACCTGGTATGAAATTGATGATTGCTCTGCCTGCCTCGCCAATATAAGACGGCGTTTCTATCCTCGAACCATGCCGCTCAACCTCCATCACAACAGCAAATAAGGAAGAATGCCGAACAAGTGCGCTCGATGTTCCGTGAAAAGGAAGAAGCCAATGATCGCCAGAAACACGACCAGCACTACACTCCTTCGCGAGCCGAGCCAACTGCTGTTTGCTGGTTGATGTTCGTAATTCATAGCTCCCTCCTTCTCCATGGTTCAACATCTCGCCATTAGAAAATGTGTTTGACTTTTTCACCGGCGACTTGAATCTCCTCGATCGTCCGCTCACCGGCAGTGTTTCGGCCGAGGGTGACCTTTGTGTTGTTCACCGACTTGGCCACTGGTTCCACCCGGCATTTCAATCTGACGATTTCTCTGCCTTCGACCATGCTGTACTCCCTGTACTCGGCGGGCATGGTCACGGGTTTGAAGACGAACACGTGATCCGTTCCTTCAACTATGTGCTGGACGTGGTACATACCGGGCTCGAGGAGGCGAGCCTACCCTCACGTTTTCAGAGAGTCTCACCATTCCTTTCTTACCAACTAGAAGATGGTCGTGGTATTGGGCTAGTACTTGAGAGCTGAGTGCGCCGAGAGCGATTACCAGCACGATGGTTGTGGCAACGAATTTGATTTGGTTTCTCATGACTTCTTCCTTTTCATTCCCCACCGGCTCGTTGGCTTCATCGCCCTACCGTTTCAAATGGCAAGTTAGACTCGCGCACGCCGGAGACGCAAAGCATTGCCGATCACCGAAACTGAGCTGAAGCTCATCGCGGCTGCGGCAATCATCGGGCTTAGCAGAATGCCGAAGAAGGGATAAAGAACACCGGCTGCTATTGGAACTCCAAGCGAGTTGTAGACAAAGGCGAAGAAAAGATTCTGTTTGATGTTGTTCATCGTCAAGCGACTAAGAACTCGGGCTCTGACGATCGCGCGCAGGTCTCCCTTAACCAGCGTAACGCCAGCACTTTTCATTGCGATGTCAGTTCCGGTTCCCATTGCGATACCAACATGAGCTTGAGCGAGGGCAGGAGCATCGTTAATGCCGTCACCTGCCATCGCAACGAATCGCCCCTCACCTTGAAACTTTTTCACCACCTCAACTTTCTGATTCGGCAACACCTCGGCCACTACTTCGTCAATGTTGAGTTTCTTCGCCACGGCGTTGGCCGTCGTGCGGCTATCGCCCGTTAGCATAACAATATGAATACCTTCTGCGTGTAGTTGTCTGATCGCTTCCGGCGTGCTTTCTTTGATCGGATCAGCGACCCCAAGCAGCCCCGCCGATTTACCGTCAACCACCACGAACATCACTGTCTGCCCGTCGACGCGCAAGCTTTCGGCCTTGGCTGCGAGTTCCCCCGCATCGGTTTTCAAATCATCGAGAAGAGCACGATTCCCGAGCGAAACCTTCTGACCATCAACCTCTCCTGTCACTCCCTTCCCGGTCAATGAATCGAACGTCGCTGCATCGGTAAGCTCAACGCCGCGCTCCTGCGCGCCGGCAACGATGGCTGCCGCAAGGGGATGCTCGCTGCCCTTCTCGAGACTTGCAGCCAATCTCAATAATTTCGGTTCATCAACTGCTCCGGTCGTAACAACGCTGACGAGTTTCGGTTTGCCTTCAGTCAGCGTCCCTGTCTTGTCGACGACAAGAGTGTCGACTTTGCGCATGATCTCAATCGCTTCGGCATTCTTGAAGAGCACTCCGCTCTGCGCCGCTTTTCCGGTCGCTACCATAATTGACATTGGCGTCGCCAGGCCAAGCGCACACGGGCACGCGATGATCAGTACCGCGACCGCATTCACTAGCCCGTGGGCCATACGCGGTTCAGGCCCCCAGATGCTCCAAACAATGAAAGTAATTACAGCGATCGCGACAACCGCCGGAACGAAATAGCCGGAGACAACGTCCGCAAGTTTTTGAATGGGCGCGCGGCTGCGCTGTGCCTCGGCAACCATTTGAACGATCTGCGCTAATAATGTCTCTGAGCCGACGCGCTCCGCCCGCATCACAAGTGAGCCCGTAGCATTCACCGTGGCGCCAATAACGCGGTCGCCTGTATGCTTCTCCACCGGAATCGGCTCACCGGTGACCATCGATTCATCAACTGAGCTGGATCCTTCTATGACAACACCATCGACCGGCACCTTTTCGCCTGGGCGCACGCGCAAGCGATTGCCTACTTGCACCTGATCCAGAGGAACGTCTTGCTCGCTGCCGTCTTCACCGATGCGCCGCGCGGTTTTTGGTGCGAGACCTAAGAGCGCTTTGATTGCCGCGCCGGTGCGGCTGCGCGCGCGAAGCTCCAGCACCTGGCCTAACAACACAAGAGTCGTGATCGCAGCCGCCGCTTCAAAGTAAACAGGAACTGCGCCTGAGGCATCACGAAAAGAAACCGGAAAGACATCGGGAAACAACGTTGCGATCACGCTGAAGCTGTACGCAACGCCGACACCGAGCCCGATCAACGTAAACATGTTCAAGCTGCGATTTTTGATTGACTGCCAACCACGCGCGAAGAAAGGCCAGGCGCTCCAAAGCACGACTGGCGTAGCCAGCGCCAGCTCCAACCAACTCCAGACACGCATCGGCAACAATCGTTCGAGGTCTGCCCCGGGAAGGAACTCGCTCATTCCGATTGCGAGCAGTGGAACGGTTAGCAAAACGCTTACCCAAAACCGTCGCGACATTGCGGCAAGCTCGGGATTCTCTTCTTCGGAGAGAGATGCTGTTCGCGGTTCCAGCGCCATGCCGCAGATTGGACAAGTCCCCCGTGCGTCGCGAACGATTTCGGGATGCATCGGGCAGGTGTAGGTCGTCCTGTCAGAACCGGAAGCGGTAGCGACCGGGTCGCTCGGACCAGGAGGGTGATCGGCAGCCGCATCCACTCGCTTATGCAGTTGGTTCTGACGAGCCACAATCATCGGTTCCTTGAGGAAGCGTTGGGCATCTTTACGGAAGCTGGATAGACAATGCGAGCTGCAAAAGTAATAAGTCTTGCCTTTGTACTCGTATGATCCGGCAGCGAAATCAGGATTGACCGTCATACCGCACACGGGATCGATCACCACTGAGGCTTTGTTATCGTCGGACTTGTGAACCTTGATAAAGCTATGCATGTTGTTCGCGGGCTCGGATCAGTTTGTAACTGGAGTTTTATATTAATGCAAACCGTTAGTCTGCGCGGAGCCGCTGGTGTTAGATCGTAAACTAACAGTTTGCGTTACAGAAGAGTTTTCTCCCCCTACCCCAAATTTCAAAGCAAAGAGAGCGTGGCTTTCCTCGTCTCTGGCGAGTACAGGGGAAAGTTTGCCCTAACCGCGATGGAATGAATGGACAGTGACAGGAAAGCGCGGCGTCACTGCCCTCCACGCGACTCTTGTTTCGCGATTTTATTAGTTAGACCACGTTAACAAAAGCTGAGTTAGAAACGATTGCATGTTTTCTTACATTGACGAATTCTGAATTCTGAATAAAATGCTGGTTAACGGCGCTGGGTTGCTGGGGTGAGGACAGTGACCTGTTGAGGCTGAATGTCTCCGCCAACCGATGTGAGGCCGGGCCAAACCCGGCCTCTCGGTTTTTGGGAAGGCTTGACAGCGGATTGCACGGCAAAGTGAGGCATCGTTTCGCGATTGCTTCGTTAGGGAAAGCGTGGAAGAATTCGCTTGTCACTCAACCGCAGTTTCATAATGTAGAAGCGTTGCTAACCACGATAATATCAGAACGCCCACTCGCCCTGCACGAAGAGCGTTATGAAGAGCGCCATAAACGTTAGCGACCAGAAAGTAATGATGCCAGACCAAACCAGTCGCGCCGCCGTGAAACGTGCGAAGAGAATGAAAATGGGAAACATTGCCAGAGTGTAGCGAGGCACGCTGATCACGAACGAGGTGCTCGTAAATAGCAGCCAGTTTAGCGCCATCCACACGGCATACGATGCGCGCAGGGCCTCCCACACCAGACCGTACAGGCAAAGCCGAGCACGATGAAAAAGAATTCCTCCGTCGCATTCCTATGCAGTCTCCTCGCATCGCCCCTTTCCAGGTCCAGACCTTGAAGATGCCCACCCACGGCCATTTGGGAGTCTTAAAAAACCTGTCGCGCAGAATTTGCACGAAGGCGAACGGATGGCCAAAAACATGGAAGTTGAGGAAGAGGTAGAGCATGAATCCGACGCCTATGAAGGCGATCCACAGCCATTCAGCGCGCAACACGCCCCGCTTGAGTGCGGTATTGCACAAGGCTTCGCAGCCGAGCGCGGGAATGAGCAGCAAGCCATTCACTCGCGTCAGACACTCGAACGCGCCAGTCACGCCGGCGAGCCACCACTTACCTCTTCGCGCTGCGAGGAACGAGCCGAGGGCGAAGGCAAGGAAAAGACTTTCGGTATAGCCAATGTGAAGAAAATAACTCGTCGGAAAGATAAACATGAACCAGACGGCGGTCCGCGAGACTGTGGCGCCGAAGTCTAAATCCGTGAGCTTTCGGAGAAGAACGCCCGCGACGACCGACGCGAGGCCGGAGACGGCGAATGCGCTCAGCAAATGATCGCGGAGGATCAATGTGAACAGGCGAACGGCCCAGGGATAGAGCGGGTAGAAGACAGTCCAGTTTTGCTGATCACCCTGGGTCACGTAGCCGTCGCGCGCGATGTCGAGGTAGTGCGCCCCATCCCAGCGGTTCCAGATTTCCAGCCAGCCATGGAGTCCGACTGGCTGCTTGTTTTGCCAAACTGTGTAGGCAACCCCACCGACAATCAGCACCAGGGGCTTGATGGAGGATCAGCGCGACCACGGACCAGTCTGTGCGCCACCGGTCGGTTCGCGACTCTGCAGCGTTATCTACGGCAAGTCTCTTATTCGGAGCATTCATTGGACCGAAGCGTACGCAGGACTTGACCGGCGCGACGCGATTGGCATTTAGTCTGCGATTTAATGAAGCACCATGAAAGAAATGCTAGCGGCGTGTCCAGTCGAATCGCCAACGCGTTTCAGAGATTCTTCGCTGAGACGCCCGCGCACCACTTAGCGCAAATGAAGCATGATATGCAGGAGAAGCCGAAGAGGTTCGGCGCCGCTGGTGAAGTAGTGACCAACGAGCGGCCATGGCATTAACTGTGAAAATTAACCTACACTGCCGGAATAGTGAAGGAACTGCGCAAAACGTGCGAATTATGTAGGAATTTTCAATCAAACTAAACAGAGTGCTGGCATCAATCGTAGAGTTTCGTTAGACTGATTTCCCTGAGAAGCGACCATTTGATTTGGAACGGAGAATTTCTACCGAGAGGTTTAGCATGGGGATTGATAAGGACCAGATTCAAACTCAGGATGAGACGGGCGAGCTGGCGCCCATAGATCAAGTCGAAGAACGCGTTGAGGCTGAGATGGAGAAACTAACAGGCGAAGCAAAAAAGTTAGTGGGCGAAGGCTTGCAGGATCAGAAACTTGCTCAGGAAGGCGAACGGTTGATGGAAGAAGCCGAGCGCAAGTTGAAACAGAAGGAAGAGCAGAAATCGGAAGATTGAAATCGAAGATTCGGGATCTGAGCTGAGTCAGTCAGCAGCGGCCTTGTCGTTGAGCGCCTCCTGAATTGCTTCCCTTATTTGTGGTGGCGTGTAGACAGGATTAAAGCCCACGAATCTTTTGACTACCCGGCCGCTTCGCGAAATTATAAAGCTCTGCGGAATGGCGTCTTTCCCCTGCATTAAGGTAATAGCAACCTCCGGAGTGGCCCAGCCTATTCTGTAATCCACGTTAAAGTTGTGAACGAACTCACGCACACTCTCGGCTGAGGCCTCAGGGTTCTCCGTCGATAATCCAACCACCTCTACTCCTTGCGGATGAAACTCCTTGTGAAGCTTGACCAGCTCCGGCGTCTCCAGGCGACACGGGCCACACCATGTGGCCCACAAGTTTACAAGCAAAACTTTCCCGGCGTAGTTTGAAAGTTTTATTGGCGCGCCGACCACGGCCTGAAGTTCGGCATCAGTCACACTGGCGGGCAACATAGTGATGGCCGCGGGCGCGGCATTTCTCGCCAGGGGCACGCTGCCATTTTTGGCCACGCCGGACGCCGCCGGATTCTTATGAGGTTCGTCGCTCGAGTTGCAACCGGAAACCCCAAAAGCTGCCAGCAGCCCCAGCACCACGACGGTGAAAGCGATCCGGGTCGGTGTCCACAAAGGCTTTTCGATTTTGCTTATTTTGTTCACTGGCATTTGTTGCTTACTAACGATGCGTAGTTGCGAAGCATAGCATTCAAAATCACATTGATAAAACCCGAACGCAGATGCAGCGAGACTATCTCGTTTCCTTCCCTCCACGGTTGCCGCAACGAAGACGCTACCAGACTTATCGGCAGACCCGCAATTTTGCTTTCAGTAGCTAGCGACTCTTACCAAAGCGAAACGACTCGAGAATAACGGGCATCTCACCCTTCTCGCCCACATCTTCCACGGCGGATAATTCGGGGGCCAGCGACGTTGCCAGCATAAGCAGGGTGGCGCCGTTCTGCTCCCCTGAAACTCCAGGGGGCAAAAATATTACCCGGCCCCAAACCTGGATGTCGCCCTTTTCAGTTCCTTTCGAAACACTCACGAAACGAAACTCATACGCATCGAGTGAATTTACTTTGGTCGGTCCTTCTGACACCTTGCGATACTCGGGAAAGCTCTTCCCCAGACTGGCTCCCAAAACGTCCACTAACTGAGGAAACGTCGACTCGTCTTCGGCGAAAGTTCCCTTGCTCGTGTACCAACCGACCGCAAAGTTTTCCTGCATGAAATCGGGTGATAACTTTCGTTCAACTTTAGCGAAGTTGCTTGCGCCGGGCACGCCCGCTTTGAGGTCCGCCGCCCAATTGTCTGGATAGTAGAAGGAGAAGTTGAAGTAGTGTTCGGCTAATTTTCCATCAAGGTTTGCCTGGGAATTTTCGAACCTGGTGG
>DASWDX010000332.1:0-4051 GCA_036395055.1 Pyrinomonadaceae bacterium
TGCAGGGACAGGTTATTGGCGTTGCGACGTTGCAGATAACCGGTGGCCAAAGCGTTAACTTCGCCATTCCGTCAGAACGAATTTCACAACTCCAGGGCGGAACATTGTTACCACTGTCTGATCTCGTCGCGACCACGGGCAGAAACAAACACGCAAAAGCTGTCCAGTCTTTTCGCGACGGGCTCAGTTTTCTTTCGAAGGATGATTGCGAGAAGGCGCTGCCGTATTTCGAAAAGGCAGTCGAGTCGGACAGCAACTATGCCGAGGCGTGGGCACAGTCCGGGTTTTGCAAAGAAAAGCTTGGCCGCCACGCAGAAGCAATCGAAGCTTCGAAGCGAGCGGTTAGCCTCAGACCGTCTGCAGAGTCTTACTTCAACATCGGTCTGGCAAACTATTACCTGAAGCAATATCGCGAAGCAGCTGAGAATTATCGCCAGGCAATCCGTATCGATCCTTATAACGCTGCTGACGCCTACTACGGACTTGGATTGGTTTACCGCGATTGGGGACGGGCCGACGACGAGATTCAGGCCTACAAGCAGGCGATTCGATTGCGCTCAGACTATACGAGCGCTTATGAACGGCTGGGCTCAAGGTATTTGAAATCCAGGAAGTACACGGAAGCTATCGAAGTATTCAAGCAACTCTCAGCGTTGAAACCGGGAGATGCAAGCGCGTGGAATAGCATGGGTGAAGCGTATCTGGAGCTGGGACGTTTTGCGGAAGCAATTGAAGCGTTTAGGCAAGCGATTCGTCTCAAGCCCGATTTCAGCAGGGCGTACTACAACCTCGGTAAATGCTTTCTCGCCATGGGCAACCGCGACGCCGCGCTTGAGCAGTACAACATTCTGCAGAACCTGGATCAGGATTGGGCAGAGCGACTGAATAATTTGATCAATCCGTAACCAGGTGCAGACGGCAGGAGCAGGCGGCAGGGACACGAAGGTGAGATGATTCGCATGGCGCTTGGCTAACTCCTGCTGTCTGCCCCTGCCTCCTGCTCCTGCTTCCTGCTCCTGTCTCCTGCCTCCTGTTCGGGCCATCTGCGATTAATCAGACTCGCAACGAAGCCGGCGCCAAACCCGTTGTCAATATTCACAACCGTTACGTTTGACGCGCACGAATTGAGCATTCCCAGAAGCGCCGCGATGCCGCCAAAAGAAGCGCCGTAGCCGATACTCGTAGGAACGGCGATAACCGGTACGCTCACCAGTCCACCGACCACCGAAGGCAGTGCCCCTTCCATTCCTGCTGCGACGACCGCAACGCGCGCGCTCTGCAGCAGCGAACGTTCGGCCAGAACGCGATGAATGCCGGCTACACCGACGTCCCAGATCCGTTTGACGCGGTTTCCCATTGCTTCCGCCGTCAACGCCGCCTCTTCTGCGACTGGTATGTCACTTGTGCCTGCAGTAACCACCGCAATTTCGCCGACGCCGCGTTCAGTCTTATCTCTCTGAATTCTTATGAGGCGTGCGGTCTCATGCCACTCCGCTTCAGTAACAATATTTCGCACCTCACCAAATGTTCCTGCGTCAGTATGCGTAACAAGAACATTGGGAGCATGCTGAACCAGCCGCTCCACAATTCCGACAACCTGTTCGCGAGTCTTACCAGCGCCAAAAACAACTTCAGGAAAGCCCTGACGAGACGAACGGGAATGATCGACGCGTGCATAGCCGATGTCTTCATAGTGAAGTTCGCCGATGCAACGCGCGGCTTCAGACGTTTCGAGTTCATCCCTCTTGTAGGCCGCTAAGAGCGCTTCTATTTTTTTGATATCCATTTAGGTTGCTACTGTAACGCAGACTGGCAGCCAACGTGCAAGGTTGCCTATTGCGCAGGAAACCGGCAGTGCTATACTGCGCCTTCCCCCAATCGCCCCGATACTCACGTACTAATAAAAACTTGCTCGGAAAAAACTGAAGACCGTAATGCGATCTCGTCTTCGATCTGTACTTGCAGAAATGGAACGGCTCGACGTGGGTGATCGTTGCTAGCTCGGAGAGCGTGACCGCAAACGAAACCATCTCTTACGCCGGCACGTCCGGCTAATATCGCTGGCAGATCTATTCTTACAGCGGTGCGGGAAGCTATAACTTCTGGCTATTGCATCCCTAGCAGGTATCGCCGGTAGGACTTAAGCAGTTTCTCCAGGGGCACGCGATGGTGTGCCCCTGTTTTTTACGAGAGCACGACGATTCAAGCCAATCAGATACCATGGGGAACCTCACTTGCACCGAAACTAGCCGCCAAGTAAGATTCAATCACGATCTAAACATGGAATTCACAGTAGCAGTCACTGGGGCCTCGGGTTCAATTTACGCGCAGCGCACGCTTGTGCACATGGCCGCCAGCGGCGTAGTCGAACGTATCAATTTGATCTTGTCGGAGGCGGCGACAACCGTTGCTCGCGTCGAGCTGGGAATTGATCTTACCGCTGCCGAGCCGCATAAGATCAATCATTGGGTCGGCCTTCCGGCAGATTCACGTTTGATCCACTTGCATCGGCTCGACAATGTGGCCGCCAGACCTTCATCTGGCTCGCATCCTCAGGAGGGAATGGTTATCGTTCCCTGCTCGATGGGCACACTCGGAGCGATAGCATCCGGGGCGGGAACAAACCTCATACACCGTGCTGCCGACGTCACGTTAAAAGAGAACCGCAGGCTCGTGCTGGTGCCTCGCGAAACACCTTACAATGCCATTCACCTGGAAAATATGCTGCGCTTGTCCCGGGCAGGAGCCCACATCATCCCAGCGAGTCCAGGCTTTTATCATCGGCCACAAACCATTGAAGCTTTAGTCGACCATCTGGTATTTCGCGTTCTTGATCACCTGGGTGTGCCCCACTCACAAGCCACACAGTGGAGAGGCCTGAAACAACAACCCAGCGAATTAATCAGGACAAGAGAAGACTAGGCGACACCATGGCCCCCCTGCTTCGCAACATTCGCGTCACGCTTGAAATGATCAAGATCGAGCACACGCTTTTCGCACTGCCGTTTGCATTTCTTGGAGCGGTGCTCGCAGCGAACGGATTGCCCTCGCCGAAACAGATTCTCTGGATTACGGTGGCAATGGTCGGTGCGCGTTCGACGGCCATGGCCTTCAATCGAATTGCAGATCGGGAATACGACGCACGTAATCCGCGCACTTCCAGTCGTGCTCTACCCGCGGGTCTTTTGTCAGCGGGCTTTGTCGGCGCCTTTACAGCTGTCTCTGCGATTCTGTTTTTCGTTGCCGCGGCAATGCTAAACCGTCTTACTTTGATGCTGGCGCCAGTTGCTCTCGTCAGCGTGTTGCTTTATTCGTTTTCCAAACGCTGGACATTGCTGTCCCATCTGCTGCTCGGCTGGTGTCTATCGATCGCCCCGACCGGGGCTTGGATCGCAGTGCGTGGTGCTTTAGATAGCCCGGTGCCACTCTTGCTTTCGCTTGTCGTCTTATTGTGGACCGCCGGCTTTGACGTTATGTATGCCTGTCAGGATTACGACTTTGACGTAAAGGCAGGGCTCCATTCGATTCCCAAAAGGTTCGGCATCGCGCGCTCGCTGGTGATTGCTCGCTTCCTTCATGCGACCGCGTTTCTTGCCCTTCTTGCTTTATACTGGACGACGCAACTTGGCGTGTTCGCCTTGATAGGAGTCGTCGCAACAGCCGTTTTGCTTGTTTATCAGCATCGGCTCGTCCGTGCGAATGATTTGACTAAACTTAACGCCGCATTTTTTACCACGAACGCTTTTGTTAGCGTCATTTTGTTCGTGACATTTGGAGGGGCAGCCCTCTTAAGGACTTTCTCATGAATTTTTCTCATGACAGTACATTGGCCGCCGTCGCCGAGAAGGTTGAAGGCGGCAAACGTCTTTCCTCTGAAGATGGGCTGGCACTCTTCGCGACTGACGACCTACCGGCGCTCGGGAAATTGGCCGATAGCGTTCGCAGGCGCAAACACGGCCGCAGAACCTTCTTCAATGTGAACCGCCACTTCAATCCCACTAACGTATGCTACGTTGATTGTAAATTTTGTGGCTTCTATCGCACTCCGCGC
>DASWDX010000333.1:0-15159 GCA_036395055.1 Pyrinomonadaceae bacterium
CTGCTTTACGGACAACATGCCGGTGAAGCTCCGCTCAGAATTGTGGGCGCCGTCCCGGACGTAAAGTTTGCACGGCTTGGTGGTTCTGAAAGGTGCTGTGGCGGCGCCGGAATTTATAATCTGCTCGAACCGGATTTGTCTGGCGGCGTTCTAGAAGAGAAGCTTTCGGAGATCCGGAAGACGGGAGCCAGGGTTCTGGCGACGGGTAATCCCGGCTGCCAGATGCAAATAGGCGCAGGCGCGATTCTTTTGGGAATGGATCTCACTGTTTGTCATCCGGTTGAATTGCTGGACGAGTCCTACGCCCTGGCGGGCATGTACGAGGAGAGTGATGAGTGAAGAGTGATGAGTATTGTATTTTCATCAGTTCTAGTTTTAACGCTCATCTTTCCAGCCGCAGCCTGTGTTCAAACTGATGAACACAAGCTCGAACAGGTGCGCATTTATTACGACGACGCGCGCAAGTTTGAGAATAAAGGAAACTGGGCTGAGGCTGAGAAAGCGTGGCGTGCAGCTCTAAGTATTGCTGCTGATGACGCCCGCGCCTGGACTAATCTCGGCGTAGCTCTGAATCGACAGAACAAGGATGACGAAGCCATCGCAGCCTGGAATCAGGCAATTGCGATCGATCCGAAACTCGCGGGTCCACATTTCAACATCGGCCTCAACCTGGTTAGACACGGTAATTTCGCCCTGGCCATTACGCCTCTTCGCCGAGCTCTTGCAATTGAGCCGGAACATGACGGCGCACGGCGCGCTCTGGCGCTGGCGCTAATCGGCGTTGAAAAGTTTCCGCAAGCTACGACCGAGTTGGCTCAATTGCTCGCACGCTCGCCGCGCGATCCGCCGCTGCTGGAAATGGCCGCACAGAGTTTGCTGCGCCAGTCTCGCTATGCGGAGGCTGCTACCGTGCTGCGCCGGCGTATCGATCTCCCAGTCGCTACTAGTCGCGTGTGGGCGCAATACGGAGATGCGCTGGATGGCGCTTCGCGCACGCCTGAGGCTGCCGAGGCTTATCGCCAGGCTGTGCAACTCGAGCCGGATTCGACTTTGATTCGCTACGGTCTCGGCTATCTCTACTGGAAACTCTATCGCTACGACGATGCTGAACGTGAACTGCTGGAGGTACTGCGGCATGATCCCAAAGACCCCCGCGCCGCCTTCACACTCGGGGATCTTTATCTTACGAAGGGAAATGCAGCGCGCGCGCTCCCCTTACTGGAAACAGCAGCGGTTGCTTACCCGGACGAGTTTGATGCGAGGTTCGCGCTTGGCCGCGCATTGATTCTTACCGGGAACTCCCAACGCGGAATTGAGGAACTGCGCGTCGCGGTCCAGCTTGATGATTCGATAGCCGATGGTCATTTCCAACTTGGCCGCGCTTTGATGCAAACGGGATCAAAAGAAGAAGGTAAGCGAGAACTGGAAATGGCGCGAGATCTGAATGAAAGGAAACGTGCGGCAGAAGGGGAACGCTTTCACAAGAAGCTGCCTTGAAAACAGAAAGAGATAGCGCAAGGTGCAATTGTAAATTCTGAGGCGACAACTGAAGCCGCAGAGTCTCACAACATCTCAAGCCTGGAACGCGACGCGCCCACCCACGATAGTGAGACTAACTCTTCCGGCATCGTCCAAAGCAACAAGATCGGCGCGTTTCCCTTCCTCAATTAAACCGCATTCCTGATCAATTCCCAACAGTCGCGCCGCATTGGTCGCAGCCATCCTTGCCACGTCAACAACAGAAACACCGAGCGACCGTATAAGTCGGACAGCGTCAAGCATCGTAATCACCGAGCCGGCAATAGCACCTCGGGAATTGCTGCTGCGGCCGTCTTTTACCGTTATGGTTTCTCCCCAAATTTCATAATCGCCGTCGCCCATTCCCGCCGCCGCGATCGCATCGCTGATCAGCAACAAACAATCGGCACCCTTAAGCTTCAGCAGTAGCCGCAGCATCTGCGGATCCAGGTGAACACCATCGGCGATCAGGTCGCAGGTCACGTCGTCACGCGAGAGCCCCCAGGCGACGGGTCCCGGCGCCCGATGATGAAGCGGCGCCATTGCATTCATGAAGTGAGTCATGTGATGCGCCCCTATCTCGCGGGTTTTATCAAGCACATCGAAGCTGGCCTTAGTGTGACCAATTGAAACGATCCACCCGCGACGGTGAAGCTCCCGCACCAGCTCTACCCCACCTGCGATCTCCGGCGCGACCGTGATCATGTGTTTGGCAGTTTGTTTGCGGTTATTGTTAATTGTTGGCAGATTCTCTATATCGCGCGCGCTCGAAAACGTACGAAAGAACGGAGCGCGCAGCGCACCGCATTGTGCCGAGTTCACGAAAGGTCCTTCGTAATGGACACCGAGGATTCGCGCTCCTGCTGAGAGTGGGTGTCCTGCCTCCTTTTGTTGAAGCGACTCTTGTTCTTTCATCGCCCGGTCTATCGCCTTGATCGCGTGGGTGTAGTCGGCTGTTGGCCCCGGCACAAGCGTCGGCAGCCATCCGGTTACGCCGCGCGTGGCCAGGAATTGCGACACCCGATCGAGATCGGCTGCGTTCGCCTGCATCGTATCAACACCGACAGCGCCATGAATATGAACATCGATGAAACCGGGAAAGAGCGTGAGGCCTTTGAGGTCCAGCGCGCGCTCGGTAGCTCTGAGTTCGTCTTCGTCAACTATGCGCGCAATCAGACCTCGTTCGACGACGAGTGATTTTCCCTCGACGACTCCGGTGGACAGAATCAGCCGCGCGCCGCGGAGAAGCATCCTTGTCATTTCGGCCTCGTTCATAGCTCTCTTGTATTCACTCGGATGCGCGTGTGCCCACGAAGCTCAACAGAACTACGCGGGCACACGTCGTAACGTGGAGAGGGTGATGTTAGAAAGACAGCTTTGCACCGAATTGAAACTCTCGCGGCAGACGCGTCCCCGTCGGCAAGCCGAAGGTAGATTTCGTGGTGAGCGTGGTGCCGGCGCCGGTGAACTGCGTGTGGTTGAAAACGTTGAAAGCCTCCGCGCGCAGTTGCAGGCGAACTCCCTCCTCCTGGTTGAAGTATATGTTCTTCGTCAGGTTGAAGTTCGTCTGGTTGCGACCGAAGAGTCGCGCGAAAGCACGCGGCGCGTTTCCGTACGTACCTGCCAACGGCGCGGTGAATGCTGCGGGATCAAAGATGTATGGCAAACCCGTGACTGGATCAATTGATCCCGCGAGCCCGGAGTTCGGGTCGGAAACGACGTTGGGATATTGGCCGATTACGGCGGCGACGTTGCTCGCGCCAGAGACCACTCTCGCCACCGGTTGCCCGGACTCGATGTCCGTGATGCCCGAGAACTGCCAGCCGCCAAGGATGGCGCGTTTCAAGGCGTTCGGATCCTTTCTGAAGAAGGGAAGTTCATAGACGTAACTGGCCGTAAAGACGTGCGGCCGAGAGGTTCGGGCCTCAGCGTACTCCGCGCGGTAGTTGCGCGGGTCTTGCGGGAAGTCAACTGCATCGCGGTCGTTTGTCGCATCGGTCAGGGTCTTGCTGAAAGTATAGCTGGCAGTCAAACTGAGGCCGTTGCCAAAGCGATAGTTGAAGGACGAGAGCATGCCATGATAGCGCGACCTGGCGCTCGTCTCGCGCCATTGAATGCGGCGGTATCCAAGGAAGGGGCGCACGGTGTTAGCGTTTGCAAGCCCAACGGCGTTCACATCAGCAGGCGAGGGGTAGTTGAGGTCTATCGGGCGGATCAGATGATCGCCCTTCGTGCCGACATAGGATAACTCTACGACTGCGTTGCGGAAGATTTCGCGTTGGACACCGAGTGACCACTGCTGAACTGTCGGTGTGGTGAAGTCAGGGTCGCTAGCGATCAGGTCGCGGACGGGAAGCGCCCCCAGCGCGCCGCCACTCGGATTCGCGAAAGACACGCCCGCGCCGCTGAAAGTGGACCGGCTGTTGAATGGCGGATTGACGAAGGCGTTTTGCTCGAAGATGCCTACCAGCACCTGGTCATAGTAGAGGCCGTAGCCTGCGCGGACGATTGTATTGCCCTTCTTAAACGGGTCCCAGGCAAAGCCGACGCGCGGGCTGAAGTTATTCTTGTCCCCGCGATAGATCGCATCCCCGAAGCGCGAGGTGCTCCCGGCGATGGCGATACCGTTCAACTCATTACCCGTACCGCGTACCAGCGAGGCACAGGCAGAGGTGGTGCAGGCTGGCGCGTTCGCTCGGTTATAGAGCGCCGGATCAAAAGACGTGAGCACGTTATTCTTATCTGTGACTGGAATGAAATATTGGTAGCGTACCCCGAAGTCCAGGGTCAGGTTCGGACGCAGTTTCCAGGTGTCCTGGGCAAAGAACTCACGACGGCCGAAGCGCAGGTCGACCGTCACGTCGAATTGGTCCTCGGTGTAGCTATCGGCGCGGCCCAGTATGAAGTCGGCGAAGGCAATGCCGGTCTGCGTCAAGCTGATCGTGCCCGATGTGCCGCGTGTGCGCGTTCCAGCGAACGCGAAAAGGCCCTGCGTGATGTTATTGGCATTCTCATTCTTGGTCTCCCACGAGTTCTCGCCGCCGAACTTGAAGGAGTGGTTACCCTTCGTCCAGCTGAGCACGTCGCGAATGACCTGGTTCTTGTAGACGATGTTGAAGCCCTGAAGTGAATTAATATTGGCGATAGCGCTGGTGAAGGAGATCTGTGGAATGACACCCGCATTGTTCTCGGGAAAGACTTCAGAGAGCGAACCTAAGCCGCCAAACTCCGACTTGTGGCTGCGACCTACTACGTGCGAGCCGATCAGGTTCGACGAGAAGTTGTAGGTCGCCTCGTTGACTACCGAAGGATTAATTATGCTCGTTAGCGAAGCGGCGAAGACTTGCCCCGGAATGCGTGTGTCGGTTGTTGTAATGTTGGGGAGCGTGGTATTTGCGAAGAGGCCGCCAGGCTCCTGCGTCAAATTCAGATCGTGCGTGTAGCGTCCGAACAGACGCTGGTTCTGATTGAAGTTATGATCGATGCGAATTGTCTCCTGTCGTGTTTTGAGCGCGTTGATCGGCGAAAAATTGAACTGATTCGTCCCGGTGTTTGGTAGCGGGTATGCATCCAGGAGCGCAAGAGCCAGCGGGTCGAAAGCACTCGATGGAACGATGTTGCCGGCGTAGGCGCGGTTGTCGGTCTGTCGAAAAACCATTCCGGCGCGCGCTTGGGTGGAGTTGCCGTTCGTGTCGGTGACGACGATCGGCGTAGTAGAGCAGGTGCCTACACCAGGCGTCGTGCAACTGGCGGTGCCTGCATTGGTACGAAACAGTGGCAGACCAAGAGCCGACGAAAAGTTTCCACTACGCTCGGCCAGACTCGGCACGACGACGGTCGATTCCGTGATGCCACGCGTGATTCGGCGCTGCTCCTCCGAGAAGAAGAAGAAAGTTTTGTCCTTGCCGCTCCAGGTGGAACGCCCGCCCTCGCCAAAACGGGGGATGGTCACAGGCCCGCTAAAAGTCCCGCCGAAGTTGTGGTAGCGCAAGCGTGGCGTCGGCGCGAGCGGAGTCCCATCGGCCCGTCGGCCTCGCCGGTTATTGAAAAAACTGTTCGCATTGAAGCGATTGTTGCGCGCGAAATCGTAGATGGAGCCGTGAAAGTCGTTACCGCCACTCTTCGTCACCAGAGTTACCGTCCCGCCGCCCGAGCGCCCAACCTCAGCGGTGTAGTTCGAAGTCAGCACCTTGAACTCCTGAATCGAGTCTATAGTCGGCGTTGAGAGCAGTGTGATGTTGGAGCCGACATCCGTGTTCGAAACGCCGTCGACGAAAACGTTGACCGCGTTGCGGCGCATACCGTTGATGGAGACGTCGAATCGATTCGCCAGTCCAAAGCCAGTCTCATCATCCAGGCTGGAACTGATACCGGGGGCGAGTTCGAGCAGCTTGGTGAAGTCGCGATTCTGGAGAGGTATCTCGAGCACCTGTGTGCCGGAGATGAGCGTCTGTCCGGTCGGGCTGTCCTGTACTACTGCTTCCTCGCCGCTGACCGTGACGACCTCGTTGACGTTGCCAGCCTCGAGCGCGATATTGAGCAGCCGCCGATCCTTGGCGTTCAGGACGACTCCCGTTTCGACGTGCTTCTTGAAATTCGTCTGCTCAGCCGTGAGCGTGTACGTGCCTGGACTAAGCGGCGTAACAACGTAATGACCATCTTCGTTCGTCTGCACTCGTCGCTCCTGACCATTCGTGTCATTGGATACAACAACAGTCGCACCTGGGACGCTGGCGCCGGCAGCGTCGGTAACTTGGCCGCTTATCGTCGCCGCAGTTTCTTCCTGTCCAACTGCCACTCCGCCAGAACTCAGGAAAAACGTCACGGCCAACAAGACAAGTGGCAGGATGAGTCTATAATGCTGCTGCTTCATGGGGGTTCCTCTCGTTATCTTTGAAATTAAAGCTGAAGTTATTTTGACTGCCCGATGGAGACCTAACTTATACACCCGCGCAGGCAAGTGGAACAAGAATTTTCTACCCATTCCCTGCGGTTGCGTTCTTGTCGGATCAAAAGTGGCGCAAAGAAATCTGTTCATCGGTTTACGTTGGCAACTGCCGTCTTTAAAGACTCTGCCGACTCTCCGCGTCTGTTGATCATTCGAATGCGCTTCGGCGCACGCGATCCAAATAGTCTCCCGCCGGATTAAGTTCACCGGGCTTGACTGCAAAGTCGTAAGAAAAAAGAATTATGCCGTCGGAGCCGAGTGCCCGAGCAGCATTGATCTTTTCCACGGTCGAATCCGCAGGAATCCTGTATGCTCCAATTCCAGCCCACACGCGCCGCCCGGCCGCATGAGCACTCGTAGTCGCTATTTCAATTTGGTTTTTGAAGACGGCGGTGTCAGTAGAGTAAGCCATCGGACACACCACATCCAGAATGCCCAGGGAAAGCCAACGGCGCCAGTCCTGAAATCTACGAGTGTAAGCGTTCTGATCGTCGGCAAAGACTGCGGCCGAAACCGTGACCTCGGGTTTCTGTTTTTTGACTTCCCGATAGATTCGCTGGACCAGCATTGTGATCTGCTCGCGCTGAAACTCGCCAAACTTGTCCGCATAGGTTTCAGCTGCGGCGAGAGGGTTCTGTTTTAACAACTGTTTCAGTTGACTACGTTCCGCTTGGGAAAGTTTTGGCTGCAACGATTTTCGGAACCTATCCAAAGACGTACGGCTGTAATCGAAATCCGGGCTGCCAGCCTTACGTAATCGAAGTGAAGTCCATCGACTTCGTAGTTTCTGAGCACATCCATCCAAACCTTGTAAATGTGTTCGCGAACCTTCGCGTTGGCCGGTCCCGTATATATACCTTCTAATTCGCTGCGGTTCGCTTTGGACCACTCAACAATGCGCGCCCTATAGCGGGGATCGCGCGGTGACATCTTGTATAGCTCGGCGGCAACTGCTCGAGGAACGGCGAGCCATTCAGGATGCTGATTGTAAACATGTTTTGGATCCGTGGGCAGCGCGTCGAGATTTGCCAGCAGGCTGGTGTTAAGCCAAGCATGAACTTTCAATCCTCGCTGCTTTGCCTCGACCAGGGTAACGGCCAAAGGGTCGAACTCCCGAGATTGTTCCTTCAACTCCACTGCGCGCGGTTCTCGGCGAGACCGGTAATACGCATCGCCGCGACCGCGCACTTGAACGATGAGTGTGTTGAAGCCATTCTCCTTCGCCGACTCCACCATCGTGCGAATTTTCTCACGCGAAGTCAGAGTCGTGCGTACCACCCACAACGCGCGCACTTCGCCAGAGGCCGCAGCGACACCGTGCGTAGGCACTATCGGCTGTTCCTGAGCGCGATTTGGAAGAGCGCAAGAGAAAAGAAGAAATGGCACTAGCGCATACGTCAATTTTGCTATTGCTCTATTTCTGCTTTTCACCGTGCAAGTCCTAGTCATCTAAAACGCCTGGCAAATTTAGGGTCGTAATCTTCGCGGGATCTCGCAACGTTGTAGAAGCGGACCTTCCCTCCTTTGTGTCCCAATCAAAGAGTGAGCTACTCATAGCTAAGGGCGCTAGTACTGATAGCGTAGCGAGAACAACACGTTGCGCGGGCTGTATTGTGTTGCCAAGCCTGTTATGGCGCCAAAGTTCGCGCTGGTGATATCGCTGCTAGGAAAGCCAAACTGCACGTGATTGAACGCATTGAAAAGATCGGCACGGACCGTCAGCCGATGCTTTTCCCACGGCATTGTAAAGATCTTTGAAATTCCAATATCAACGTTGCGCACCCCATCAGCAAAAAAAGTATTTCGTCCCAGGAGGGGTGTATTCAGATCCGCGATAGTCAGTGTTCGGAATGCCGAACGGGGAAGGTCTGCTGTCGAGGTCGCTGGGTTGCTGATACTGCGGCCTAGGATCGACGGGTCCAGGATTACTGGCCGTGCCTCGCTGACGCTGTCCAGGTTTAAATCTACCCCCGTTGTAGTGACCGTAAAAGGCGTGCCTTTCGAAAGCTTCATAACTGCCGATACACGCCAGCCACCCAGCGCCTGCCGAACGAAAGCATTTTGGGCGGTGAGAAACGGTAAGTAGTAAGTTCCATATAGCGTGAAACGATGTGGCGTGTGGAAACGTGAATACCCGCGCGCTGCTCGGGCGTTATTGCCAGTCTGGTTAGTGTCACCTGCGCCCACCGCGGTCGCCTCTGAAGTTGTGTCTAGGGCTTTGCTGAAAGTATACGCTGCTTGAAAGCTAATGCTGCGGCTTAGGCGCTTAGTCCATTCGACCTGAAAGGCATTGTAGTAACTCCAGGCAGAATTACTTACGGCAGTATTGGTACTAAAGGCACCGTTCGGTCGCCGTTCGTTCGTACGAGGAACGCGTAAGCTATATTCAAGCGCTCCCAGAGAAACTGCGACGGGACATTGAGTCGTGACGCCCACACCCGCCAGGCCTGTGCCCGCGCATACTATATCCGCAGCAGGTCGAACGACCTGACCCCTGACGTCAACAGCCCGCGGGTCGCCCGGGGGACGGTTCGCAGCGCTGTAAAGGACTGTTGGGGAATTGTTCGGATGATTTGCGACAAGCACACCATTTGGATCGTGAATGGGCAGGTTGTCCAGGGCGTAGCGGAGTAAGCCAATACCACGATTGCCGGCGTAACTCACTCGTATTTTTGAAGCAAAAGGCACTTCTCGTTCAAAGGTCAGGTTCCACTGCTGGGTATAGGGCATTTCGAGGTTAGGATCAATCAGCGCCTCGCCGTGACGAGTAGTCTGGGGACCTGGCACAAAGACAAAACCATTAGTCGGATCCACCAGGTTGTTTGGATTGAAGTTGCTAGTGGCAACTCCGGTTTGGTTATAGAAAAAAGCATTTGGCGGGTTGAACCGGACAGTTGCGCCCCCCTGCGAAAAGACCGACTGGAAAAGGCGACCGTGGAACAGCCCGTAGGCGCCGCGCACCGAGGAATCGCCGGATTTGCCAAAGAGTGTATGGAAGAAGCCATCCGCGAAACGGGGGCTCCAGGCAAACCCGACACGCGGCTCAATGTTGTCCTTGTCGTTGCTGAAGCCATAATTGATGCGGTCAGCCGCCTCCTTAGGCGCGGCTACATACTCGTAACGCGCGCCCAGGTTGAGGGTTACATTCTCCCGTATCTTCCAGTCGTCTTCGACGTAAAAATTTGACTCTCTGATTCGGTTTTCAAGGAAGAATGGTCCATAGCCTTTCTGAAATGTGGTCACGCAGCCGTTTAGAAAGGAAATCAAACCAGAAGTGTTATTGGGGCCCGCCACACTGAGATCCCGGTACGCCAGATTGTTACATGTGCCCGTTATGTTGTAGAAGCCGCGCGAAAAGTTATCCGCCAGGTCGTCGAGGCGCTGCCGGCGGATGTCAGTTCCCGTCTTGAAGGTGTGGTTTCCCAAAAGGGTCGTGAGGTTATAAACAAACTGGTTGTCGGTTTGATAGCGCTGAATGGGAAAAGCACCGGCATTCCCGATGATAGTGCCACCTGCGATTGGGGTCGCATTTGTAAAACGTAAAATTGGCGTGTCGTTGCCGGCCGCGATGTTGACGAGCGTAGTACGTAGCCCCAGGCCGTAGCGAAATTCCCCTACTGTCTTTCCTGAGAAAAGATGCGTCCACGTTAAGCCAAGGTTTTGCTGTTTGTTATTCTGATCGGCACGCTCGCCGACGATGACATCCTCCGCATCAAAACGCTGACGAGTGTACTGCCACCGACCCGTCACGCTATCTGCTTGATACGGATTCCAATCGAATCGTCCCGAGTAGTCGCGGGCGGGAAAGTTGAAACCTTGCTGACCGCGAAACACGCGTGGCCCACTTGCTGGATCGTTCGGGACTGCGTTCTTAAAACGGTCGATGACCGATTGAATGAAAGCGCGATTGGCCGGCGTATTATTGGCAGGTGTTTGCTGAAACCAATTACTTGGATTGCGTTCAGCGAGAGTAAACACGTCGCGCGCGAAGTCATTCGCGCCGGTATTCTCAACATGATCAAGACTGGCGAACCCGAATAGTTTGTTTTTAAGGAGGGGAAAACCGGAAGTAAAGCCAAATTGATTACGGCGGTTGACCGGCTTTTTACCGTGCGAAAAGAACCTCTTAGCGTTCAACGCGCTATCGTTGTGATACCAGTAAATGTCGCCGTGAAGATTATTCGTGCCCGCTATTGTTTGCACCAGCACGACGGCGCCAAAGCCTCTGCCAAACTCCGCGGTAAAGTTGTTGGTGATTACTTGAAATTCTTTGATTGTCGAAAGCGATGCCCCCTGCCGGTTTTGATTCTCCGACGAATCGTCATTATTGACACCATTGATCTGAAAAGTTGCGCCGCGTGTTCCGGTGCCATTGAAGTTGATCGAAGAGCCTGACGACAACGTCGGATTATTTTGGCCTGAAGTCGGATTCTCCTGATAGCCCGTGAAGGTTTCGGCGAGCGTCAGAAAACTGCCCTGATTAAAGGTGGGTTTTTCCAGAATCTCCCGGGTATTGAGTGACCCCTGGATTTCCCCATTAGTGGTGTTGACTGGGGCTGCTTCCGAAGTTACTAAAACCGCCTCGGTAATTCCGCTGGGGCTTAGAGCTACGTTAATCACTCGCGTCTGATTCAAGGTGATCTCAACGTTCTCTTGAGAGACTGAGCGAAAACCCTGGCCCGATGCGGTGACGTTGTAGAGTCCGAGCGGCAGGAATGTGGCGGTATATACTCCATCGTTATTTGTTTTGAGATTGCGCTCCTGGCCAGTCTCCATATTGCGCACCACAACTTCTGCGCCAGGGACGACTGCTCCCGTTGTATCGGTAACCGTGCCCTGTAGCGTGCCGGTGACGGTTTGAGCATAAATCGCAATTGACCAACCAATAGTCGCTGCGAGCAGAAAAAGTAGGCGCCAGGTGATATTGCAGTGCTGCCTCATAGGAGCTCCTCTCGTCTCTCACCAATAATGGAAACTGAATGTCGCGGCAATGATTGCTTGAAGAATCCACCTTAGGCCCCGCGGGCAAGGGGAACCCTGGTTGCACATCAGGCGCCTTCAACCTTACTCATTTCTTCGATGCCATTTTAGAAGTGGAACTTCGCGGCCAACTGCACTTTGCGCGCTGCCACAATCACTCCACTGTCGTCAATGCGTCCAAACGTGCCGCTGGTAATGGTTGCCGTCGGATTGTCCTGGTTCACGTGATTTGTCAGATTCTGCGCCTCGGCACGGATCTCCAAACTCATCGTTTCCGTCAAGCGGAACCTCTTGCCCAGCGTCATATCGAGATCAAACAGCGTGGGCGTGTTGAAAAAATTTCTGCCCGTGTTGCCTAGTTCGCCGGGACCCGGTTGTGAGAACTGAGCCCGTTGGGCAGCGGTGAACCAAAAGGTTCGTCCGTTTTCCACGACCAGATTACCCATAGTCGCGCTGCAGTTGTTGCAGTTTGCAGGTGATTGGTTCACGTTGCTGACGGTGTTAAGGCCAGAATAGACGGTGAACGGACGACCGGAAGCAAAAACCGTAACTGCACCTATCTCCCACCCGCCGATGATTTGATTCAAGGCCGGATTAACGTGTCCCAGGAAACGGCGCCCATTGCCGAAAGGCAGATCGGCAACCACATAGCCTTGGAAAGTGTGACGACGATCAAAATCCGAGCGAGCAAAGTTTAGTCGTCGATTCCGGTTGTCGAAAGGAGTGCTGGAAGCAGACTGGGCATTTCCAGTACTAACCACGCTGAATGTCGGATCGAAGGAGCGGGAGTCCATCGATTTTGCCAAAGTGTAGCTTGCCTGAAAACCGAGGCCTGTTCCGAACCTTCTCTTAATTTGCGCCTCAAGCGCGTGATACGTCGAAAAGTCGTTGCTATCCAGCACGCGCAGGGCACCGGAAAATTGAGGATAGGAACGGAAAAAGAAGGGGCTAAATCCACTCTGGACAATTACCGGTACGGTGGCGCCGCTGTTTCGACGCGTGGCGATCGCGTTGGCAGCAGTTGCAGCAGAACCCTGCGTTAGCGCAGCAGCCGCGAGTGTGTTTCGCAGAAAGACTGATCCGGTTACGCCAGCAGCAATACGTCCGGCATCGGCACTGAGTAGAGAATTAATTAACGCACTCTCCCCTCCAGCTCTTACTGTATTAAATGCGCCGAGGAAACCATTGTTGAAAATGTCTACCTGATTCACGTCATAGGCGCCATAAAGCCCGACACCTTTACGGCCGATATAGTTAAGTTCAACAACCGACTTGAAACCAATCTCGCGTTGCGCGCTGATACCCCATTGATAGGTCTTAGGTGAGCGCGTGCTGGGATCAAACACCGTCAAGCTATTAGTTGAGAATGGAGGTGGCTGCCGCAATGATGAGGGAGAGCCCGCGGGGGCAAGCGTCGGCAATCCGTTGCGAACGCGTCCGCCACCGGTTCCAAAAGTCGTGTTTGTCACGCCGGCGGAAGTCCCCGGCATGTTGGGTAATATCTGCGACGAAATGATAAACGTGTTCATGCGATCGTAAGCCAGGCGGAAGTTGCCTCTAATAGATGTTTTACCGGTCTTGAATGGATCCCATGCAAAGCCAACTGTCGGAGCAAAGTTATTCCAGTCGCTATCAAACAACTTACCTTCGCTAAACTTGATTGAGTCACTCGGCGGCTCGCCCAACCTTATCGGCCGATCGGGACGCAGGATAATGTCATTCCCGCCACCTTTGGGAGAAATCTTCACTTCCCAACGCAAGCCCATATCAAAAGTGAGGTTCGGACGAAACTTCCACGTGTCCTGGAAGTAGAAGTCGTATTCAGGATATCGCGCGTCGTACAGGAACAGCGTGCCAGGCGGAGCAAAGGCAGTATCGCTCTGAGCGACGAATGCCTGACTCATGTTGCCCACGCGGCCCAGCAATTCATTAATCATGCTCAACAATCGATTACGATCCGTCGCGTTCAGTCCCGGCAGTTGCGCTGACGTGATTCTATGAGCCGTCGCGTCGGGCGGGTTGGTAGTCCTGCTGAAGTCGACGGCGAGATTTGTATTTAACGCCGCCACTGAACTGCGAATGTCGTTATGCTTTTGATACCTGAAGTTGATGCCGCCTTTGAAAGTATGCGAACCCCGAATCAAACTGAGGTTATCGGCTAATTGATAGGTAGTCAGCCGGCGCAGGTTGTTGATTGGCGGGGTAAAGTTGATCGAATCCGTAATGTTGGTGAAGGTGAAAGGCGGATTAGTGTTTGCGTTCGGATCCGGATTGTTAAATGAGAAGGTGAAACGATTGAGCCCGGCTACAAGCTCGTTGGTTATGGTTGGAGTTGGCGACCAACGATAATTGATTGCCAGATTCTTCGGCGAGCGGAATGTATCCACCCAGTTCGGGAATCCGGGGAACCTGGGCGTGCCATCGTTGGCGGTGTCAGATAGTGTGTTTTGTGCTCCCTGCGCGTAGCGCACATAGATGGAATTCTTTTCGTTGAAGTTATGATCAATCTTGGTGACGAAGTCGTACTGCTTCTCTTGATTGGCGGCGACTGTGGTTGTGAAGCCGGCAGTGTTGAGCCCATCGCCGACGGTGAAGTTATTGGGCAGCGGCGTGCGATTGATGATCCCAAGTATCGTTGGATCAAGACCAAAACCCAAAGGATCGTTACCGGGGACGCTATAGCTCGTCACAGTCAAACCAGGTATGACATTTCCCGCAGCATCCACGACTGCATTCGCTGCGCCTGCCGGAATGTTTTGCCGGCCCTGAATGTAACGCCATATGCCCTGACGCGCTGTGGCCGTATAAACAGTTCGAGTTACGCTGCGCGTCTCAGTGGCTCGCAGCCGCTGCAGGTTCGCGAAAAAGAAGGTGCGATTGCGGCCGTTGTATACGTTCTTGCCACCTTCACCAAAACGCGGCAAAAACACCGGCCCACCGATGCTCCCACCATAAATGTGTTGGACAAACTGCGGTTTGCCTTGACCCTGGAGATTGTTGATAAATGCGTTCGCCTGAAAACGAGGCGTCTGATAGAACTCGAATAAACTTCCGTGGAAATCGTTCGTCCCGGACCGCGTTACCAGCGTAACCTGCGCGCCGCTGCTGCGTCCGAGTTCGGCGGTGAAGTTGCTGGTAACGACTTGAAACTCAGTTAAGGAATCAGGGTTGGTTCTTAAAGGTGTGAAGTTGGAGCCGCCGGCGCTTGTCTCGTTGATATCTATGCCGTCGAGCGTGAAATTGAAGGCGCGATCCCTGGCACCGTGAACGTGGATTCCTCCACCCGTATTCGCGTTGGCGGCGACGCCTGGTTGAAAGTTTATGAAGTTAAGCGGATTGCGCCCGCGCGTTCCCACAATAGGAAGCGTCTCCAGAGTGCGCTGTTCCACGGAGTTGCCGAAGTTGCCCGAACTGCCTGTCTGTACAATCTCGGCTGACGCTTCAACCTGCACAACTTCCGACACTGTGCCAATCTCAAGAGTGACATTTACCGTTGCCGGCTGATTAATGTCCACCTTGTTTCCGGTTGAGACGAATTTCTTAAAACCCTGCTTCTCGACGGTAATGGTATAAACCGCGACTTGAACCGAATCGAAAACGTAAGTTCCGGAATCAGAGGTCTCGGTATTCAGCGAAAGCTGCGTCGCCTCATTGGTCAACGTGACTGACGCTCCCGGGATCGCGGCCTTCGATGGATCAACCACGGTTCCAGT
>DASWDX010000334.1:0-21947 GCA_036395055.1 Pyrinomonadaceae bacterium
ATATCTACCGCTTCTTCCTCTCGCGTTAGCAGATCGAAGAGCAGCGTGCCAACGCCCGCTTCACGAATTGTGCGCGCCACAAACTGATTGCGCGGACTATGACGACTGCTTCCTGATCCGTGCGCGAACAATACGACGCCGGTAGCCCGAGCGGGAACGTTCAACTCACCTTCAAGTGTGATTTGCCCTGACGGAATCAGCTCCGTACTGCGTTGTGCTGTAGCTGCATGTCCGGTGTGTGCCAATTCAACACCTCCGATTTCAAAGCGCTCTATTTCAAGAGCAACCTTTTTTTAGAAGGGGCCGTTTTTTGGAAGGAACTGCCTAGGGGGAATTACTCTATAATTTTACTCCTCCAAGAACGACTATGCGAACTGTCGTAGACGATAAATCGCATAAAACGCAGATTCAGAACAAATTCAGCACATAATTTGAATGCATTTCTTTGGCAGGTGTTTAAAAAAACGCCCGATAAATTCCGGGTTTATCTGTCGGTGTTTGAAAGTGTTGCTTGCGTAGCCTCCCCGTGCTCTGCGATTCGGCGGTTCAATAGCCAGGTTTTTCAGTCGTCCGTTTCACGGACTATTCTTCCGCTTGCTTGCCAATCCAGCACTCAAGTGCTGGGCTATTTTCACTCGTCCGCTTCGCGGACTGTTGAATTACTTTTTGTGAGCACGCCGAGTTAACGGGGGAGAGTTCAAACCTGGAAGACGTATTTGCCGACTTGAGGTAAGATGCAGCGACAACTTTCAGAAAAAGCGGAGGAGGGTGCAAATGCGTAGCAGAAGCGTGACTGTGAGTATGGCTCTGATTGCCCTCATCTGTTTTTTCCTGCCATGGGTACAGTTGAGTTGTGGGGCGTCAGAAAACAGGCTTAGCGGAGTGGATCTGGCTCGCGACGGACACCGGGCGCTTTGGCTGATTCCTCTTCTCATGCTCGCGGTAATTTTCTTTGCCACGGCACGAGCGTGGCAGGATAGTCGGCAGTTGTCAGCGCTGGTATGCCTGGTAGCTGGCCTTGTGAGTGCCTACCTCATGAATCGAGAGCGAACGAGAGCAGAAAATACTTCAGGACTAATCGCGGTGGCACTTACTGGTTGGTTCTGGCTTGGACTGGGATCCACCATCGGGTTGGTAGCACTCAGCGCCCTGCGCCTCTTGAAACGCCCACGAGGAAGTTGATTGCGGTGTCACGCGCATCACTGGTGAAGTTCCTCTAACGGATGCGTCGACCGGCTCATGTCATGGGGCCCATTCAGCACGAGGGTGTTCCGTTGCGTCCTTTGCGGTTTTCTGCTGATAGTTTTCACCGCAAAGGACGCTAAGAACTCGACACGGACCGCGAAGGAAAAATCCCCCTGAGATTACCCTAGGTGGGCGGCCTTCACCCGCTTGTCCATTTCCTCAGACGTAACGTCTTCCTTGTGGGTCGCCACGGTCCAGACGTGTCCGAATGGATCCTTTAATGTGCCGGAGCGATCTCCATAGAACTGATCCTGCAGCGCCTTTACCTCCTCACCACCTGATTTGATGGCTTGATTGTAAATCGTATCCACGTCCTCCACGTAAATCATGAGACTAACAGGTGTACCGCCGAGGGTTTTGGGACTGACATACCCCATCCCCGGTTGCTCATCCGCAAGCATTATTGGCGAGTCACCGATCTTGAGCTCAGCATGGCCAACTTGCCCCTGGTGCTCCATGCGAAATAGCTCAGTCGCGCCAAACGCCTTCTTATAAAACTCGATGGCGTCGGCTGCTCCCTTAATGATCAGATAGGGTGTTACTGAGTGGTATCCATCGGGGATTGGTTTTGCGTTTGCCATAAATATTCTCCTTTCAGTTGTTCTTCATTTTAGACATACACTTGATTGCGCCGGGGTTTTCGCCTTTCATTGCCTTCCGTTCTTAGTGAAAAGTGAAGAGTCAAGAATGAAGAGAACCGAAAACCCCGGTTGTAGAGCACCGCAAAGGCCGAGACCGGTTTTCTTTTCACTTATTACTTTTCACCTTTCATTGCCTTATTCCCCAGTAGCCACGTCCGACGGTACTGATTCGGGGCTTCGCATCTCGACGGTTGCGGGTTTAGGTGCGTGCCGTGAGCCGAAGAAGGCTGTACGGTCCAGCACGCTTTCCTGAAACTGTTCGAAATAGAGATAGATCACCGGCGTGATGTAGAGCGTGATGAATTGCGAAACCACCAGGCCGCCGACAACTACCAGCCCGAGCGGTCGACGCGAGGAGCCATCGGCGCCATACCCGAGCGCAATCGGCATCGCGCCAAAGACCGCAGCAAGTGTGGTCATCAGAATCGGACGGAAGCGATCCATGCTGGCGTCATGAATCGCGCGATCTGCCGGCTCGCCGGCGTCAACGCGTTGGCGAGCGAAGTCAACAATCATGATGCCGTTTTTCTTGACGATTCCCATCAGCATGAACATGCCAACGAAGGCGTAGAGCGACGCCTCCTGGCCAAATAGAACGAGCGTTAACAGACCGCCAACGAGTGCAGTGGGGAGCGTCGATAGCACAGTCAGCGGATGCACGTAGCTTTCGTAAAGTATTGCCAGAATCACGTACATCACGAACACTGCCAATGCCATCAGCACGGTCAAGCTGGTGACTGTATTGCTGAACGTTTGGGCCTCGCCTTGCAATTCTCCGCGGACAGTGGGCGGCACAATCTCGGCCGCCGCCTGCTTGATGAAATTCGTGGCGTCACCGAGAGCTACGCCCGGCTTGAGATTAAAAGAGAGCGTCACGCTGGTGAACTGATTAAGGTGATTCACGGCCTGCGGTCCCAACGTTGATTTCCACGTGACCAACTCGCCAAGCGGCACCAGACGCTGTCCGTCGTCAGTCCTTATGTACAACAACGAGAGATCTTCCGGGTTAGCGCGAGCAGCATCTTCCATTTCCAGAATTACCTGATACTGGTCCTCTGGCTTTTTGATCAGGTAGAGGTAGTTCTGCGAATATGCGTTGCGCAACAACGACAAAATCCGCGCCTCGGATACTCCATATGTTTTGGCTTGATCGCGACGGAGCTCAATATTGAGATTGGGAGTGTTGTTGTAGAAATCGGATGAAACTGTCAGAAATCCCGGATACTGCATGAGCTTTTCCAGCAACTTCTGACTAACGTCATATACCTGTTCGGGATTGGCGCCGGACACTGCATAGGCATACTGGCCCTGGTTCTGACTAGTGACGCCCGTGCTGATCTCCAATACCGGAAATGGTCGAAGGAATGTAAATACCCCCGGTATGGAATTAAGCTTGCCCATCATCTCGGCCGTAACTTCCTGTATTGGCTGTCGCTCCGCTGGTGGCCTGATGAAAGTAAACGTGATTCCCTGGTTTGCTGCCAGGAATCCGGTGGCGCCAGTCATGGTGAAGTCCGTAATGACATTTGGGTCCTGATGGAGGGTTTCGTCCACACGATCCTGTAAAGCCCGCATTTGACCCGGCGACGACCCCTCGCGGGCAATGAACGCGCCAAAAATAACGCTGCTGTCTCCCGGCGGCAGGAACGCTTTCGGAACAAGCACGAAGAGCAAGATCGTTCCGGCAAGACAGACGACCCAAATTACTGGAGAGATCCACCGATGTCGCAGGAACCACCAGAGCGATTCTCCATACAAGGCAAGCACGCGCTTTTCGATGCCTCCGATCACTCGTTCCATCCAGGTCTTCTTCGCGCCCTCCCCGCGAGGCTTTAATAGGCGTGCGCACATCAGCGGCGTAAGCGTCAGCGACACCAGACCCGAAGCGAAGATCGCAATAACGATCGTGATTGCGAACTCCCGGAATATCCTGCCAACCAGCCCTGACATGAACACGAGCGGAATGAAAACCGCGGCCAGCGAGATGGTCATCGACATGATAGTGAAGCTGATTTCCCTCGCGCTGTGGAGGGCCGCTTCGAAAGGCTGCTCTCCTCGCTCCAGCCGGCGCACGGTGTTTTCAAGAAAAACGATTGCGTCGTCAACCAGAAACCCGATTGCCAGCGTAAGTGCCATCAACGATAAATTGTCGAGGCTATATCCCAGGGCACGCATCGCGATAAACGTGATGAGCAATGAAAGCGGCAGCGCTACTGTGGGGATCAGTGTATCGGTGGCTCGACCTAAAAAAGCAAAGATCACCAACACTACGAGGACGAAGGCGATGACCAGAGTCGTTTCCACGTCGACGACCGAGTGAACGATGCTCAGCGAGCGATCGTATATTGGCGTGACGCGAATTGATCCGGGCAGCTCGGAGTCGATCTGGGGCAATATTTGCCGAATGCTTTTGGACACCTCGACTGCATTAGCCCCCGCACGACGATTGACTGCTACGATCACTGTGGCCGACGGCACCTCATACCCTCGCACCCAGAAACGCATGTTGACCCGCTCGTCCTGAACCGAATTCTTTACGCTGGCAACATCGCGCAAGTACACGGGCGCACCACTCGTACCGCCAACGATCAAATTGCTGTATTGCTCGGCATTTTCGAGTTGACCTTGCGGCCGGAGAATCGCAGTTCCGGAACTGCTGTCCAATTGCCCTGCTCCGGTGTAGCTCGTTCCGCTTTTGATCGCAGCGCTGAGATCGTCAATCGAAATCCCTCTTGCCCACATCGCCGAAGGGTTGGCTTTAATTCGAATAGCCGACTTGGTGCCGTACACATTCACTTGCGAAACACCGGGCAGGATACTGAGACGCTGGCCGACCTGCGTGGTCGCGTAGTCGTAGAGTTGACCAGACGTAACGGAGTCGCTGGTCATCGCGATGTACATGATCGGCTGGTCGTTGGGATTGCTTTTTGAGTATGTTGGTGGCGATGGTAAATCCGCGGGAAGACTGCCAATGGCCTGCGAAATCGCCGTCTGCACGTCGGTCGCGGCGGCATCAATATTTTTCTCGAGCGCAAACTGAAGTGTAAAAGTTGCGACGCCCTGATTACTCGAGGAAGTTACGACCTCGAGCCCGTTGATCTGCATGAACTGGCGTTCGAGCGGTGTAGCGATGTTGTTTGCAATTGTATCCGGACTCGCTCCCGGGTAGCCTACGGTCACCTGGATAACCGGATAATCTACCGCCGGAAGATCGTTCACCGGCAGTTGGAAGTAGCTCAGTACGCCAAACAGGATTACTGACAGCGTTAGCACCGCGGTCATGACAGGCCGGCGTATGAAGGGTTCCGAGAGGTTCATTGCTTCGCCCCGTTGCCAGTGGTGGCTGGACTTCCCGCGTCGCGCGGTTCCTCAACGCGAACTTTGCCGCCGGGAGTAACACCTATCTGGCCGTTGGTAACAATACGTTCACCAGCCTCAACTCCGTTTTCTACAACAACCAGATCTCCCTGCCGTTGGCCGAGGGAAACCGGCCGTTGCTCCGCAGTCGAATCCTGCTTTACGACGTAGACAAACGATCCCTTGGCAGACATTTGCGGCGCCGAGGCCGGCACCAGCACGGCTTGATGTATTGTGTTCAAGACCAGACGAATATTGACGAACCGGCCGGGCCAGAAGCGATGACCCGCGTTTGGAATCGTGGCGCGAAGGTTCACGGTACCGGTGGTATTCTCCACCGCGTTGTTTAGGAATGTCAGTTGACCAATAACTCGCTCATCCGAAAAATCGGGCAAACGTACCTCCGCACTTAGCCTGCCTGCACGCATCTGTTGCTGCACTTCCGCGAGGCTGTTTTGGGAGATGGTGAAATCGGCGTAGATGGGATCCAGTCGCTCGATGACGAGCAACGCATTACTGCTGCCCGAACTGGAATTACCCGAACCGGCGCCCCCTGAGCTGCCGCTCGAACCGCCGGGGTTAACGACGTTCCCGACATCCACGAGTCGCTGGCCGGCGCGACCGTCAATGGGCGAGCGAATGTAGCAGTAACTGAGTTGAACCTTCGCACTCTCAACGGCCGCCATTTCCACCTTGATCGCCTCGTCCGCGCTGTGAACCGCGGCGCGATCAGCATCGGCGTTCGCCTTGAGAGAGTCTAAGTTCACCCGCAACTGTTCATACTGTTCCCGAGATTCGACGCCTTGTTCGACCAGCTTTCGATAACGGTTGACCTGAACTTCGCCCCACTTCGCCTGGGCAATCTCCCTGGCCAGATTCGCTTCAGCCTGCCTCTTCAAGGCAGTGTCCCTGGACACGTTGGCCTGCGCTTGTCGCAGACTCGCTTCGAAGGGCCGCGGGTCGATCGTAAACAGCAGGGCGCCCTTTTTCACATCCGCGCCGTCAGTGAAATGAATGTTAGTAATACGCCCTGATACCTGCGGCTGAATGGAAACCACTTCGCGCGCGACAGTCTTGCCGATCGCATCCAGGTAGGTTGGAACGTCCTGACTGACAGCTACGGTCACTGAAACGGGAGCCGCCGGGCGTTCAAAATTCTGCTGCGCATTGTTCGCGCAGCCAGCGAAGAAGATGGCCGACAATCCGGAAAGGAATAGCACAAAGCGGGGTCCCCAGTGGGGCAGCCCCGCTGGGGTGCTAGTTCCCCGAGAGTAAGACGCGCCCTGGTCGTATTTCATAGCTGTGTTCTTCGAGCTTAGTTTGATCATTGCCGGTCCTTCAGACCTAAATTTAATGAACCAATATCATCTCTTCTCAACGTCGATTCGAGCAACTTACCTCCAATCTTAACCAATTACGTTTATCCAGACTTTTTTGTTGCGGCCGCATTGTTTGTCGGATTGAGGTTGGTTTAATGCACGATTCCTGTAGCGCGACGTACGACCAGTAGCGACATATCGTCTATCAGTGGCTGCGCTGCGGCGAAATCCTGCACTGCGCCCAGGACCGAAAATAGAACGGCATCGGCGGAACCGATTTGACCACTGCGTAACTGCTCCTCAAGGCGCTTATTCCCGAATTCCTGATCGACGTTGTTGACCGACTCGAGAATACCATCTGAGCAAATCAGCAATAAGTCACCAGCGCGCAGATCGACCGACCCTCTGACGAAGGAAGCAGCCGGAATGACACCCAGAAGCGGCCCGCCTTCGGAAAGCGATTCCAGCTGCCCATCCGCTCGTAACAGCAGAGCAGGTGGATGGCCCGCGTTGCAGTAGTCGAGTCTTCCAGTGATTGGATCAAGCCGTGCGAGGAACAGACTGGCCAATGGCGTTACCGAGGACGTACGACAGAGGTCGCGATTCACGCCCGTTACGATTGCCTCCGGCCTTGAACTCGCCGCCGTGCGGGAACTAACCAGTCCCACTAAATGAGTGATCCACATGCCAGCAGCCAGACCCTTGCCGCAGATGTCTCCGAGGGCAAGGATGACGCTACCGTCAACCTTTTCAGCGGTGACAAAATCACCTGGCACATGGCGAACGGCGAAAGTTTCGCTGGCAGTCTCAAAATCGCCATACCGCACCAGACGGGGAGCGCACAGACGCCGATGCACCTGCGCGGCTTCGACAAGCGCTGTATGCAGATCCGCGTAATCTTTCTGAAGTGCCGCTACCTTCAGTTCCAGTTCCATTTGGCGTGATCGATTACGCGCCTTCCCGCGCGGCAGCGGAGAGACCTGGACATCGATCGCGCGTCGCACCGCCAACCCACCATTGAATTCTGAATAACGCATAAGTGTTGACCTCAGCCGACGAACTTATAGCCACTTCCGTGAACAGTTAGTATGAATCGCGGTTCCTCCGGATTCAGTTCCAGCTTCTGTCTCAGGTGAACGATGTGTGTGTCAACAGTGCGGGTGTTAGGGTAGTTCTCATATCCCCAAACCGCATCCAGCAGCCGGTCGCGACTTAACGTTTCCGCAGGATGGGAAATGAAATAGGCGAGCAGCGCGAACTCTTTCGCCGAAAGGTCGATGGGCGTGCCGGCGCGCAATACCTCATTGCTGCGGACATTAACCTCGACGTCACTGAATCGATAAATCTCCGGTGCGCCCGGCTGAGGCGAGACCCGGCGCAGCACGGCTTTCGCGCGGGCCATCAACTCACGGACAGAAAACGGCTTGGTGACGTAGTCATCGGCGCCCAACTCGAGGCCCACAACCTTATCAATTTCCTGGCCGCGCGCGGTCAGCATTATGATGGGAACTGCCGGCCGCCTGGCCTTGAGCTGCTTACAGACATCAAGGCCACTCATTCGTGGCATCATTACGTCTAACACCACGAGATCCGGATCATCGGCCAACGCGCGCTCAAGTCCCGCGACTCCGTTATCGGCGCTGATCACCTCGTAGCCTTCGAACTCAAAATTATCGCGCAGGCCTGCGACCATAGCGGGTTCGTCCTCCACGATCAAAATACGGGTTCTTTTACCGGCGCTCCCGCCGCCGTCGCTTCTCTGCCCGGCTTTGGTCGTGTCCGTTTGGCGATCAGTCGCGCGGTTGTTCGGTTCTCGAATTGAGTTGACTTTGGATTTCATGATGCCTTTCCCGAGTCTGCGCCATTTTTGCCCTTGTTACGTGGCCGTTGCGAGCGGCAACGACAGAGTGAACTTGCTGCCCTTTCCGGGCGTGCTTTCCACCTGCACTTCGCCTCCGTGGGCTTGTGTGATGTGCCGAACCAGTGATAAACCCAGGCCGCTGCCTTTCGTGTTGTGTACCAGCGGATCGCCCGTGCGATAGAACTTCTCAAAGATCTTTGACTGCTCGCGCCGGGTGATGCCGATGCCGCGATCTATAACTTCAAGCTTTAACAGGTCATTCGCCCGGTACAATTTGACGCCGAGGAACTTCTCGTGGGCCGAGTATTTCAGGGCGTTATTGATCAGGTTGACGAGCGCTCGCGCAATGGCTTCTCGATCCACACGCACTGCCGGAATGCTCGATTCGATATGCTGCTCGAACGCAAACCCCTGTTGCTCGATTTGGTAGCGATAGGCATCGAGCGTGTTGCGAACCAGTTCCGCGATGTCAGTTTCCCGAAAGTCGTACTCCTTGCGGCCTGCCTCGATGCGCGAGAAGTCGAGGATGTTGTTTATCAATGCGGTCAGCCGCTCGCTCTCCTTGCGGATGATGCGGTAGTAGTCCTGCTTTTTTTCCTGCGTCGTGATTCGTCCCAGCTCAAGCGTTTCTGCGTACAACCGAATCAGCGCGAGCGGCGTGCGTAGTTCATGTGATACGTTGGAAACAAAGTCTGACTTCAAGTGGGCCAACGCCATTTCCTTGCTGACATTGCGATATGTCAGTACCAACCCGCCGATCATAAGCAACGAAAGCACGCCCAGGATGAGAAAACTCTGCATCACCCAACGATGTCCGATCGCATCCACGGTGGTGCCCTGGAACTTGATGCCTAGCGCGAACCCGCGAAACACATCGTCCAGTTTGCGCGTGATCTCGGGCTTCCCTTTGCTCCAGCCGGCCGAAGTAGCGAGTGGCTTGTCCTCGGTCCCTTCCTCCGTTGGGTAGACCATCATGGCCAGCCGTTCACCCTTGTCCTCAGTCAACTTCTGGTTGATCAACTCATCGAGCATTTCGGGAAAGAAGGTTTGCTTTAGATAGTTCGGATCGAAGCTGGCGCCGCCCATGACGACCCGGTCTCTGGAAACTTGTGGTAAGACGAAGAAGGCAGTCGTAACATAGGCGTCGCCGTCGGCCCGCTTTGTTTGACTGGTATACCAGGTGTAAGGCCGAACCTTTTTGTGCATTCCTTCCACCAGCATCTTCCCTTCCATGCCGAACCAACCACTGTAACTCTTCTCCATGAGGTCATGCTCTACACGACAGTACTTGTCGTTAAGCTGTTGCGGTTGCGAACGCAACAGCAGACCCTTGTCACGGTCGAACAAGAATACGTGCGCCAGCCAGGGATTCTTTGACAAGATGAAGTCAAGCTTCCTTGCCTTCTCTACCTCGCTGTCGATGTCCGGCGCCGGGAAAAGATCCCGCACATCGTCCGCCAAGCGGTAAGCCTTCTGATTGAGCTTTTTCTCGGAGACGGCGAGCACATATTGGAAGTCGCGATGGATGAGGGCTTCCACCTTTTTGTCGCGCTTAATGGATTCCAGGTGTTGGAAATTGACATAGATGAGCGCCACGGCCGGCAGCAAGACCGCCAGAACCAGGGTAAGCATCAGCCGGAAGCGGTGGCCGTGGCCCCAGAACCTGTTTCTCTTCGACCTCATCTCGCCCTCCTCAGGGTCTTGCGCTGCGAGCCAAGCATACGCCGCGGTGTGTCACGCTGTGTTAAAGGCAAGTAAAAAAATGTTAAGAGTTGTGAACTTTAAGTTTTCAGATACAATTCAAGAGAATTTTGTGGTCGCCGAATCCTCTCGCTTCTGTGATGTGGTGTTGCTCAACACACATAACTATCTTAACCTCGTCGGGCAGGAAAAGACGTCCCCGCAGCTATGACTTAAGTTTGCATCTATGCTCAGCCTAAACAAGCACCTGACATTCGTTTATAGAATCGCTGCAAGGGCCGTGTTCCTGATTTTCCTGTTCATAGTCGCAGGCGCCTTTCAAACCGCGCCGTCACAGACGGCTTCTTCGCCGCAGACAGCGTCCGATCACAACGAATCGGAACGCTCAGACAAGCTAACAGGCGGGCACATCGAGTTTGCTGATTTTGCGCCTGACGAACCGGACATCCGTATAACTCTCAACGTGCCTTCTTTTCGTCTGACACTTTGGCAAAACGGCAAAGAGGTGAAATCTTACTACGTCGGCGTGGGCATGAAGGAGCACCCTATTTACATCGGCGACCGCGAGGCGACCGAGATAATCTGGAACCCTGCATGGATACCTCCGTCCAGTGATTGGGTGAGAGACATAACAGGCGTCCGTCCTGGCGAGATCATCAAGGCCAGCGATCCGCGCAATCCGCTCGGCAAAATGAAGATTCCTCTGGGCGACCGCTACCTCATTCATCAGGCGGCAAAAATGACCGACGTGGGCAATCTTGTCTCTCACGGCTGCGTGCGTCTGCCGCGTCCCAATCTTTACGACCTCGCCGAGAAAACAATTGCGGCAAGGAGTGTAAAGGTCTCTCGGAGGCGAATTGAGGCAGCAAAGAGGGGTTCCAGGACGCTGGTCATTCGTCTCGAAGAACCGATTCCGGTCGACATCAACTACGATACGCTCGTCGTCGAAGGTGGCGTGCTTCACATCTACCCGGACGTGTACGACCGAGGCACAAACCGCCCTTCATGGCTACGCGCTGAACTCGAATCCTCAGGCGTCGACGTTTCAAGTCTTAGTGAGGCGACTGTAAAACGAATGCTGCGGATGGTAACGCGCCGGACGCAGTTTGTCGTAGAAACACACAGCATCGCCGAGGGTCATGCACTCGAAGACGGACGATTGATTCCTCTGATCCCAAAAGCGGAAGGCAGAAAGCATCAGGCAGCCAAAGGAAACTGATTTTCCAAGAGCACTAGATCATTTTCCACCAATGACAATTGAAAAATTGAAAAATGAGAGATGGAAAATGAATCTCAGTGCTTTCAGCTTTCTGCCTATTACTGCTTCAGCGCACGTACTCCCAGTGCCATGGTTCGTAACAGTAAGGGCGGAAGCCGAAACGCTCCGCGTTGCGCACGAGCCACTGATACACAGGCGTCGCAACCTGCAACGCGCGGTTTGAATCCCTGCTGTCGACGGGTTCGCCACCGACGTAGAGATCCAGGGCGCGGCCGGTAAAGTGTGGACTATTGACTGCTAAACCGGCGCTGCCTGTGTGGGGCGACTCGCGCCGAAGCTTCTCCTGATACTCCGGGGAGCGAAACGCGGAGATGATCTTCAGGTATTTTTCGCCCGCTGCCAGTTCGCCGTGAGGAGCATGGGCGAGGCCAAGTGAACGGTCGGCAACTGCTGCCGCAATCATGCGCTTGTAGGCGGCGTAGGTCCGGAGCTCGACCTGGCGCAGATCCTCGGCGCGCGTTGGATCGTAAAAATCCGAGATCGGAGCGGTGAGCAATTGATCCGAGGCTGCCACGGAGCGATCCTTTAGTCGCGTGTCCTGCCACCTCTTGATCATGGCGTAGAGTGTTTCTTCATCAAGCACGCCACTCGATTTCAGGCCAGCTTTCGACTGCCATTTCGAGAGCGCGGCGGCAAACTTCGCGCTTGCGGGATCCTGTTTCGTGTCGATAAGCCGCTTGATTAGTGGCGTGTAGAGATACCAGCCGCGTTGCTGCTTGTTGCCAAACTTCCAGTTTAGTTCGTTGCTAAGCTGCCCGTTAACGGTTGCGGCTTCTCGTAAGGGCGAATCGGTGCCGGTTTTCTCGCGATTGTCTCGGCTCTCACCGGTGGCCTTCAGTATCCGCTTTACCTTTACGCCGTCTTCCGACTTCGAGTTTGACTGACTGAGGCTGATTCTGGCGATAAACGAGGCCAGGCCGAGTGCCCCGACGAGAACGATGACAAAAATTGCCGTGTGTTCGTTTAAATGCTTCATGCCGATCACAATCTTCGTGAAATTCGAAGCGACGCGCCGTCGTGCAACCTAAAATATCAGATGCGCGAGCGGTAATCACGGTTCGACGCGCACTGATATTCTACCTAAAAACTCTGTGCTACTCCGTGTTGCTCCGTGTCTCTATCGCTCAACAGCTCGCGTGAGCAAGACTCTGCCGTCGTGGGCCGACGAATACGGAACCGGGAGCGATAGCGACCGGCGTCGGTTCCGGCTCAACTGTGTCGGTCAAAAACGCTTCGATTTTCTTAGACGAGGAATTGCGGATGAGCGGAGGACCCAATAAGTTGACTAGTTCCATCGAATGTTGACTGAGGATACGTTGCAGCTCTTCCCTTACGTTGATACGGCAGTAGCCATATCCAGCAAGACACCTTTTTCCAGGTGTTGCTCGCGTGCGGCGAACCTGGCCGCGTGAGGATCGTGCGTGACCATCACGACTGTCTTGTCCAACTCCCGATTGAGCGTAGACAAGATATTCAGAATCTCCTCTCCGGAGCGCGCATCGAGATTACCGGTCGGTTCGTCGGCGAGAATCAAATCAGGATCAGTTACAATCGCGCGCGCGATAGCGACACGTTGTTCCTGCCCGCCTGACAACTGGCGCGGCTGGTGGTGCATACGGTCGGCGAGTCCGACCAACTCCAGAGCAGTTTCCACATTCTTGCGTCGCTCGGCCCTGGATAACCTGGTCAATAACAGCGGTAATTCGACATTCTCAAATGCAGTAAGCACCGGAACCAGATTAAAAGTTTGAAAGATGTATCCGATGTGACTATTGCGCCAGGCCGCGAGTTGGCTTTCTTTCAATTTGGCAAGATTGGTTCCCAGTACGTCAACCTCGCCTTCGGTACAGCGGTCAATTCCCGCCAGCAGATTCAGCAAAGTGGATTTCCCAGAGCCGCTGGGACCCATTAGCGCAAGAAACTCGCCCGGCTGAATATCAAGGCTGACGTGATCAAGCGCGACAATTTCAAATCCATCACGCGCGAAACGCTTGCTCACATTGCGAACTTGCACGATTGGTCCTGCCATATTCTTTAAACCCTCGTCAATTTACCTTCACGCGATCGCCATCTCGCAGCTCATCAACACCCGTAGTAGCCGTGGATTCGCCACCACTCAATCCCTCCAACACCTGGTAGAACTCTCCTGCTTCGTCACCCAGGCGTATAGCACGTTGCTCCACTTTGCTACCTTTGATCACAAAAACAAAAACGCTGCCATCCTTCCGAACCACGGCAGCTTTAGGGACCAGCACTCGCGCAGTGGACTTACTGTCGCTCCGTGTGTTGTCAGCCAGAAAGTTGACACGAGCATTCATTTCAGGGCGCAATTGCTCATCCGGATTATCCACTTTCACTTTGATTTGTACCGTAGCCTTGGCGCGATTTGCTTCCGGCGCAATCTCGGCAATGTAACCTGTGTACTTCAAGTTGGGAAAAGCTTCGGGGATGATCTCAGCTCGTTGACCCATCTTCAATCGCGCAAAATCTGTTTGACTGATATCCAGCTCGATCTGCAGATCGTTCAGATCGGCAAGAGCAACTACTGACGTGCGAGCGCCCGATTCGCCGAACGCCGACGGGCTAACCATCTCACCGCGTTCCACGATTCTCTGCAACACTGTTCCTGAAACAGGAGCCTTAATCTCTGTCGCTGCAAGTTGGGTCTGTGCATAATCCAGTACCGCTTTCATCTGCTGGACCTGAGCCTCAGCAGCGCGAATCTCTTCAGTCCGCGGTCCGATATCGGTCATAGCACTCGATTGACTTGCCGCTTCAAATAAAGCGCGTGCTGTATCGCGTTGAGCAAGGGCGCGGTCCAGGTCGGCTTTCGCGGATACTCCCGCCTGATACAACTTCCTGGTCCGTTCGTAATCCGCTTCCGCATTTTTCAAGTTTGCGTCGGCCTGCAAGACCCCTGCCTTGTCTTTCAACTTTTCCTGTGGCCGCGAACCGGTGCGCAATTGGTCGAGTCGGGCCTGGGCAGCAGCGAGATTAGCCCGTGCCTGATTTGACTGAGCGCGAAACTCGCTGTCTTCGAGCCGAACGAGCACCTGTCCCTGCTGTACTTTGTCGCCCTTTTCTACCCCGATCCAGGCTACGCGGCCCATCACCTTTGCTCCGACAGCAGTCTTGTGATGGGCTACCACGTATCCGGAAACAGAGAGTACGGAGTCGCCCTGCGAACCCGAGCCGATTTCCAGTTTGACTTCTGCTGCGGAGATGCTTTTCGGGGCAGCGAAAAAATAGAAATAACCCATGGCCACAAGCGCGACGAGGGCCGATAGCGCAAGTAACAACGCCCGCGGCAGGCGGTTCGCGACAACAGAGGCCGGCGTCGCGGGCGCACGATCTATCTTTAAGCTCCTTAGACGCTCATTAAGATTCTCCTGATCTTTTTGACTCTTGGGATTCGTAGCCATACAACTGTCTTTCACAGGCGCCTGTACGTTTAGAACTGTTCGGCTTCCTGACGATTATTTCATGAGGCTCGCAAAGCATCGACAATCCGGAATCGCGAGGCCCGAATTGAAGGCAGCAGTGAGCCCAGAAAGCCTATTCCGGCGCCGAAAATCAAAGCCGATAACATCAAGTCAGGTGTGACGCGAAAATTAAAAGCGATTTCGCTGAATGTCGCAAAGTTAGATGTACCGGTCGAGACGAAGTTCAGTGGCAGGGCGAGCAAGATGCCGATTCCGACCCCGATGAGCGCGATTGCCACCGACTCTAATACGAAGGCAGCCAGGATACTCATGCGGCTGAAGCCCAGCACGCGAAGCGTGCCGATCTCTTTCGTACGTCTGGCGACTGCCGCATACATCGTATTCATTCCGGCAAATCCAGCGCCGACGGACATGATAAATGCTATGAAAACAGCCAGTCCTTTAAGCAGTCCTGACGCAATGCCCTGTTGAGCTTCATAAAACTCCCGCTCCGGCAAAGCCTTCAAATGCAGTCTCTGATCACCCGAGATTCGTTTTGCCAGGGACTCCAACGTCGTCCTATCCTTTGTCCGCAGTAGAACCGAGGAAAATGAATCACGTTTTGTTGAGCTTGCCAGCGAATTCCCATCCACCCAAATCTCTGACTCAAAAGCCTTGCCGCCCGCGTCAAAGAAACCTACGACCGTGTAGTCCGTCGTCTGTATGCGGAATTTGTCGCCCAAATCAAGACCCTGAAATCGTTCGGAGATTCGTTTGGAAACAATCGCTTCAGTGAGACCGGGTTGAAATGTCCGACCGGCGATAGTTCTAAAGCCGGAACGCAGTTTGGTTGACATTGGGCCAACTCCGCGAATGACGACATTCGATCCCTGGCTCATTCCCTTTCGAGCTTTATAGATTAGAGTTACGGTCTCTGGCGCGGCCAGTGGTTGATCGCCTTCGCGTGTGACTCCGTCGAGATAGATTAGATCGTTGAGGTTTTCGCGTGATACGGTGCTATTCAATTCCGCCGTACTTCCCTCACGAAGCACGATCAAATTCAATGGCTCTCCGCTGCTGGTTAGAGTGAGATCAATTCCACGCGCCAGGGACATCACCATCAGGTAAACGCCAACGGTCAACCCAATTGTAAACGCCGTGGCCAGCGTGGTGGATTTGCGTACCACTATATTGCGCAAGTTGTATTTGATTGGTAACGCCATTATTCAGTACTTCGCAGAGCCTCAGCGATAGTCATGCCAGAGACCCGATAGGCCGAATAGATCACGCTGATTATGCCCACGAAGATCGCCAGGCCAAATGCAAACAATAATGTCCGCCCGGTTGGTGCAAAGGACTGAACATTTGGAACATAGAGACTGAGATCGACGGATTTGTAAAGTAGTAGTGCTCCGCCAATGCCAATTAGCGCGCCCAGCGTGGTAACGAGCAGCGCTTCACCGAGAAATAGCAACGCAATAGTTCCGCGCTGGAAACCGAGTGCTTTCAGCATTCCGACTTCCCTGGTTCGCTCGCGTACGGTCATCGCCATCGTGTTGCCCATAACCAGCAGGACCGAAAACGTGATCGCCGCCATAATGCCGTACATAAACTGCTTGACGCCGCCCATCATAGTCTCAAAGCTCATCGCAAATTCGCGCTCACTCTCTGTCTTGGTGGGCGCGTCAGTGTTAATGAACAGTGAGTCCACCGCCTGCGAAATACGGGGCACGTCGGCTGCAGAGTTAGCCAAAATACTGAAAGTGCTTACGTTATCTTTGGCCCAGGCCGGCACTAGTTCGTTAATGTACTCATGATGGAAAAATAGGGTCTTCTCGTCGCCTCCCGTACAGATGCCGCGCACAATGAATTCCACACTTCTGTCGTAAATCGGGCTCCTTAGCGTAATCCGCTGGCCAAGGCTGAAACCATACAATTTCACAAGCTTTTGACCAACCACTGCGCCCTGCCGGTCATTGATGAATGATTGCCACTCGGCATCAGACATCTTTAGCTCCGGAATAACCTCTCGCATTTTGCTTGCATCGACGGCAAAATTGGCGAAGAAGTTCCTCTCGTCCTTATAAATTCCGCCGAACCAACTGAATGGCATTACCTGCTTAACGCCTGGCACCGTGGCAATTCGCTGCTGGTGAGCGGCAGGAAGGATGAAGCCCAACGATACGGCATGACGAGTTACCAGACGCAGGGGATTCGCTTGTTCGCTGCCGCGCGAAAATTCGGTCAATATCGTTGCCAGGGTAATGATCAAAAATAAGGAAACCACCAGACTCGAAATAGTAAGCAACGTGCGTCGCTTGTTGCGCAGGATGTTCTTCAGGATCAATTTGCTGAATTTCATAGATGCCTCCTGATTGGCAGTCCCGTAATTATCAGCGCCAGAGCAACTATCTAACGCATACGCACTTCAACTCGATAAGGTTCAACCGGAAATACTAACGACGACCCCGGCAACCCCATCGTCAAAAGTTCGCTATTTGGACTGCAGCACCGCGTTACGATACGGAGAATGCGGAGTCAGTGCAAGGCATGGGCCAGAATTTCAGACAAACCTGGAACAAAACTTCAAAGAAAAACTCACAGATACGACAACCACCATTCGCGGCGACGAGCTTTCACCCCGGCGAACCATTTGCAGAGCGGATAGAGCAACAACACGCCGATAATCCAACAAACGTAAACAACCCATAGCGGGAAACCGACACCTGAGGGCGCGTAGGTCTGGCTAAATTTAACGATCGGACTTTCAAACTGCCAGGCCACGCTTTGTCCGGCAATCAACCCGGCAACAACTGCGATTAGGTGAGCTGTGTACCATTGAAGCAAATAGAAAAACAGCCACCTCGGACTTAGGGTAAGGTTACGCGCTAAAGCTCAATCTCACGGGCCGAGATAACCTGAGTTAGCAAACGAAGCGAGTGAAGAGTTTCCTGATCGAGGGCGGCGTCCACTTCGATCACTGCCATCGCTTCCCCGCCCCGCTCGCGGCGTCCAAGATGAAAGCGGCTGATGTTTACTCCGCGTTCGCCGAGGATCGTTCCTACGCGGCCGATAACTCCCGGCACATCGCGATTGCGCATTACGAGCATGTGACCATTGGGAATTGCCTCGATGTGGAAGCCGTCAATTTCAGTGACGCGACCTTCGCGAGTTTGCTCCCCGAAGCCAAAGATGGTACCGGCCAGCGACTGTTCCCCACTCGCGGTCACCACCTGCGTCCGTATCGCCGGTACGAAATCCGCAGCCGCGCGTAAGTAACTCGTAGTAACCTTGATGCCGCGTTCTTCAGCGATGAGAAATGCGTTGACTGCGTTCACGCGCGCGCTCACATCGCGCAGTAGTCCGGCAAGAAATGATCTCGTCACTGGCGCTGCATTGACTTCAACTATTTCTCCCGCGAACTCGAGCTTAACTTGCCGCACGGCGCTGTCGACGAGCTGCGCCTGAAAGCGACCCAATTTTTCAGCGAGTTCGATATAGGGCCGCAGTAAGGCTAATTCTTTCGTACCGAGTGACGGAACATTAACCGCACCTCGTAAAGCGCCGCTCAATAAATAATCGCGCATCTGCTCAGCGACTGTGTAGGCAACACCCTCCTGCGCCTCCGCGGTAGAAGCACCGAGGTGTGGAGTGGCAATGACTTCATCGAGTGCCAACAAAGGATGATTGGGAGAGGGCGGCTCCTCGGCGAAAACGTCCAGCGCGGCGCCTGCGACCGTTCCCGATGTTATCGCGTCATACAACGCCCCTTCGTCGATCAGGCCACCGCGAGCGCAGTTGATAATGCGTACGCCTTGTTTCATTCGAGCAAAGGCGTCGCGACTAATGAGGCCGCGCGTCTCCGCGGTGAGCGGCGTGTGGATGGTAATAAAATCCGCACCGATAAACAGATCATTGAGCGGCGCCAGCTCAATTTCCAAATCGCGCGCCTGCTCCGGCGCTATGAAAGGATCGAAGGCAACTATCTTCATGCCGAATGCACGCGCCCGCGCGGCAACCGTTCGGCCGATTCGGCCCAAGCCTATGACGCCGAGCGTTTTGCCCTGTAACTCAACACCGATGAACGACTTTCGATCCCAGTGGCCCGACTTAAGACTGCTGTTGGCCTGAGGAACACGGCGCGCCAGCGCTATCAAAAGCGCGATAGTGTGTTCGGCGGTCGTGATCGTGTTACCGTCAGGCGCGTTCATTACAACGATGCCGCGCTCAGTTGCCGCCGGCACATCGATGTTGTCGACACCGACACCAGCGCGGCCGACAACACGCAGCGTCGTTGTGCTGTCCATCAAATCCGCGGTGACTTTAGTTTCACTTCTGACTACCAGACCGGCGCAGCCCGAAAGTGCATCGCGCATTTCTGCAGGCTCGAGTTTGGTGCGCTTCGCCACGATAAAACCGGCGTCACGCAATGGCTGAAGACCTCTATCGCTGACTTCATCAGCTACCAAAACTTTAATTGGGGGAGTTGTCATGAAGAAGTGGTCCTTGATTATTTAATTATTGTCTGTAAAGAAGGTGGTATGGTAACAGTCTGCTTGATGTCCGACAAACTTGTAGGTTTCGAGTTCCGAGTTTCGGGTTTCCGGTTTCGGGTTCGCCAATCAACTCTAAACTCTAAACTCGAAACTCGGAACTCGAAACTTACGCCGCGAGGGAGAAGACATGGAAATTTTCGTTTATCGAGCAGGATCAAACGACGTGGAGGAGGGCTTCACGGTTGCGAACCTTCCGAATTTGCTGCAGGACGATAAGGCCGTAATTTGGGTTGATATGGAAGCACCGTCTCTCGCTGACGATTCCATTCTGTCCGACGTCTTTCACTTTCACCCCCTTACAATTGAGGACTGCCGCGCGAACCGCCACCATCCCAAGGTCGAGGAGTTTCCCGATTACATTTATTTCATAGTGCATGCTGTTCGGACCGACGCCAGTCCGGAGCGTTTCAACACCATCGAGCTCGACGGTTTTCTCGGACGAAATTTTGTCGTCACCTATCATCACGACAGGTTTGCGAGCGTCGACAAAGTGAAGCAGACCGTGCGCTCCAGCCCGGTCACCTGCCAGCGCGGTGCAGTGTTTTTGCTTCATTCAATAATAGACAGCATCGTCGATGACTACTTGCCGGTGATGGATGATTTCGACGAACGAATAAATGATCTGGAAGACAATATCTTCACCTTGCATCGACCCAACGACAGGATTCTCGAAGAGATTCTGGGACTGAAGCGCAGCGTGCTACGTCTGCGGCGAATATCCTCAAAGCAGCTTGAGGTCTTATATCGCATGAGTCATGGCCAGTTTCAACTCATCTCGGGGCCGGTGCTGCCCTTCTTCCGAGACATCTATGACCACCTGGTGCGCGTGACGGATTTGGCGGAGAGTTACCGCGATCTGATTAGCGGCTCGCTGGAGGCATATTTGTCAGTCGTGTCGAATCGTTTGAACGAGATCATGAAGGTACTCACGATCTTTTCCGCGGTAATGCTGCCGTTAACTTTTATCGCGGGAGTTTACGGCATGAACTTCGAAAACATGCCGGAGCTTCACTCGCGCTACGGCTACTACACGGTTTGGGGAATCATGACCTTCGTCGCGGTCGGAATGCTCTTGCTATTCTGGAAACGCGGCTGGATAGGGAAAGCGGAAAAGGGGAAAAGGGAAACGGTGAAAGGGTAAATGGGAAGCGGTTAGGGGTGAACAGGCAAAGGCAACGTGTTCTTGCTCGTATGTTTTTCCTTTACCCTTTTCCCCCTTACCTTTTGCCCCTTTCCCCTGAAGCTTCACATGGGTCCCGCATCTTTTACTTCGTCCGGTTCATCTAATAAGCCGTCAGGTGAAGGTCCTGGATCGAGTTCCGCAGTCGTTGAACCTAATTCACTTTCAGTGTCTTCGAGGTCGCTCAGTGTCTCATCGCTGGTTGCTTCAGATTTTCGCTCAGCTAAGAGTTCTTTGCCCTCATCTTTGTCGGCGGTCTCATCCTTTTTTCGATCCTCCATGCAGATCCTCCTAGGTAAACCAGTGAAGTGTCACCATGACTGCGACGATGATGGCTGCATACGCTCCAGCCACTAAATCGTCTGCCATTATTCCCAAGCCGCCTCTGAGAGACTCCAGCTTACGAGCGGGGTATGGCTTAACTATGTCGAAAAATCGGAAGAGCAGAAACGCTATGATCACCAGAACGGGCCACGAACCAATCCTCGTAAGCGGCAGCGGCAAAAGAGCTATGAACTGACCGGCAACTTCGTCGACGACAACTTTCCCGGGATCCTTGATCTTGAGCACGCGTTCAGTTCGCGAAGCCGCCCAAATTCCGCAACACGTAACAATTGCGATGACCAGGATCTGTCCGGCAAGAAAACCAGAAGGACCGACGATGGGAAGTGTGTTGGTAGGCTGCCACGTTATTCCAATTCGGACCAGCAAATAGATTCCAACCGCCAGCAACGAACCCCAAGTGCCGGGTGCGAGCGGAAGGTAACCAACACCACAAGTGGCGATGGCTAGCGCAAGGTAGTCCATCGCCGAACGCGCGGCTCGAGGTTTCGCAATGACTGCGCCGGCGGTGACCACCGTCGGATTCAATTCATCGCTCGATTCTTTGATGGCCATTAGTGGTGAAACAAACTGAGAGTGCCAAACCTGCAATTCTGCGAGTGTCTACGGCTCCGCCGCCTGATGTGCGGTGGCGGCTTTGCCCCACCGTAGTGATTCTATTTATCTCCCTGGGCTACGCCAGCTTTTCGGGGCAAAGCCCCGAAAAAGAAAAGCCGGTCGTAGTCGGAAGGTCAGAGACAGTCAGAGACCTTCCGCACATCAGTTGGCAAAGCCGTATGAAAGAAAATCCGTCTTTACTCGACAATTCTACCTACTAAATCATATTGCTGCGCTTCGGTAATCATGACGTTAACAAGGTCGCCCGGTGACGCAGCAAAATCTTCAGGTGCATCGTTGATGAGGACACAGCCATCGATATCCGGTGCTTGCGTTTCCATTCTTCCCTGCCACAACAAGTCGCTCTCACTTGACTCGCCTTCAAAGATAACCTGAACCAGCTCGCCAATCCGGGCTCTGTTTCGCCTGCGCGAGATGCGCGACTGC
>DASWDX010000335.1:0-5094 GCA_036395055.1 Pyrinomonadaceae bacterium
AGCTCAAGCTCAAGCGTCTTTATGTAACTAAAGTTTTCAGCACGGGCGAGGATTTTACTCTGGAGCGAGTGAAGGAATACGACGTGCCGGAGATCATGTTGGATGCCCCTGGTACCGCAGCGCGAGGCGGAACAGGCAACCTCAGCGATTGGTCAAAAGCGCGGCAGACAGTGAAACTCTTTCCGACGATGTTTCTTGCCGGTGGCTTGTCGCCGGAGAACGTCGCGGCGGCCATTGAAGCGGTGGATCCCTTCGGCGTAGACGCGTGCAGCTCGCTGGAAAGGCAGCCGGGCCAAAAAGATCATGCGAGGGTTCGTGCTTTTGTCGTCGCCGTGCATAATGCTCGTCTGCACCAGCCGCATCATTTGGAAAACGACGATGAGTGGATCTCCTAAGCGCACAAGCGTAATGAGAGTAGGATGACTGAGTCTAAGACACAGCCGGATGAACGAGGCCATTGGGGACCCTATGGCGGCCGTTACGTTCCGGAGACGTTGATGGCACCGCTGGAAGAGTTGACGGCTGCCTACCTTAGTGCCCGCGAAGATCCCGCGTTTGAGTCGGAGTTGGCAACGCTGTTGCGAGATTACGCCGGCAGGCCGACACCTTTGTTCTACGCCGCGCGCTTAACCGAACACGCCGGCGGCGCGAGGATCTATCTCAAACGTGAAGACCTGCTCCATACCGGCGCTCACAAAATCAACAATACGCTCGGCCAGGTGTTGCTGGCTCGACGTATGCGCAAGAATCGCGTGATAGCAGAGACCGGCGCGGGGCAGCATGGCGTGGCGACAGCGACGGTGTGCGCGTTGTTTGAATTGGACTGCGTGGTTTACATGGGCACGGAAGACATGCGGCGGCAGGCGTTGAATGTTTTCCGCATGGAACTGCTCGGCGCTGAAGTGCGCGAAGTAAACGCCGGCTCGCGTACGCTCAAGGATGCGATCAACGAAGCACTGCGCGACTGGGTGACCAACGTTGACGATACATATTACCTCCTGGGAAGCACGCTGGGACCACATCCCTACCCCCTGATGGTCCGCGATTTTCAAACTATCATCGGCCGCGAGGCGCGGGCGCAGATTCTGGAAAAACAGGCACGATTACCCGACGTCCTGGTTGCGTGTGTTGGCGGCGGCTCGAATTCCATTGGCATGTTCCATCCTTTTCTCAGCGATGAATCCGTAAGGATGGTGGGGGTCGAGGCCGGCGGCCGGGGTGCCGAATTGGGTCAGCATGCCGCCCGCTTCAATAGAAATGGCGGCGGTCGTCCCGGCGTGTTGCAGGGCACGATGAGCTATGTCCTGCAAGATGAACACGGACAGATCGCCACCACCCATTCAATTTCAGCCGGACTGGATTATCCCTCGATTGGCCCCGAGCACGCGTCCCTGCATGACTCGGGTCGCGTTGAATACACTGCCGTTTCGGATGCAGAAGCGCTCGAGGCTTTTCAAACCTTGTCAAAACTCGAGGGCATCATTCCGGCGCTGGAGTCAGCCCACGCGGTAGCACACGCTGTTAAAGTCGCCGCAGAAATGAAGAGCGACGAAACGGTGATTGTGAATCTTTCAGGACGCGGGGATAAAGATGTGAATACGGTCGAGGAGAATCTGACGTCTAAAGTCGGGGGCCTTTGAATCTTGGGACGAATCGAGGACGCATTTAGCCTGCTAAGACGGGAAGGGAATAAAGGCCTCGTTCCTTTCATTACGGCCGGGGATCCTGATCTCGATACAACTGCCGAGCTGCTGGTTAAACTCGCAGACTGTGGAGCTACTGTCATCGAACTAGGCGTGCCGTTCAGCGACCCAATGGCGGATGGTCCGGTGATCCAACGCGCTTCCGAACGCGCCCTCAAACACGGTTTCGGGTTGAAAGAAATCTTCGAAATCACCACAACAGCCCGTGCCAGGATCGATACCCCGATAGTCCTTTTCAGCTACTTCAATCCGCTATTGCAATATGGCATTAATAATCTCGCGCGCAACGCCGCGCGGTCGGGTATCGATGGAATTCTTGTAACTGACCTAACGCCGGAGGAGTCCGGGCAGTTTGCAGCAACGCTGAAGTTAAATGGTCTCGACATGATCTTCCTGGTTGCGCCGACGTCTACCGACGCGCGTCTGCGAATGATTGCTGCGCATGCAAGTGGTTTTGTATATGCCGTCTCGCGTGCTGGTGTGACAGGGGCTCGCGATAAAGTGAGCCGCGAGGCAGAATTGCTCGTCACTCGCGTGCGCAGGTTTTCCAGTTTGCCTGTTGTAGTCGGGTTTGGTATCTCCAGCGCTGAGCAGGTAGAGCAAACTCTTGGCTATGCTGATGCTGCGGTTGTGGGCTCAGCCATTGTCGCCCAAATTGAAAAGCTCTCGACGGAACCGAATCTCGTAAACGAAATAGGCCTGTTCGTGCGCAGTCTGATCCCTACGGGAGCGACAACAAGATGAAGGACACGGGAGCAGACAGCTCGAGGATCGGTCGAGGGTCAGCAGTAATAATTGTTCTCCACAGCCCCCGCGAAAAATGTTGGGGCGTACTCGACGAGATTAATCAGGCTGGAGTATTCTTGCGCGGCCTCGACCTGAATGCGTTTGATGAATGGGTAAGCGCGGTAACTCATGAAGAACCGTTTGTCGGATTTGGGGATCTGTTTTTCCCCCTTTGGCGCGTCGAACGCATTTTGAGAGATGAGGCCGCTGGCGGCGTACCTTCGTTGTCGGAACAGGTCGAGCGCCGCACGGGCCAAAGTGTAGAAAAGCTCTTGCGAACCGAGACCAGCAGCGCAGACTGATTCACGATCATGTTTTTAGGGGCGTGACTCACCGAAATACCGGCGCCGAGAGGGCTGCCGTTGCGCACCAAACTGAAGAGGAGAGAACCGAAACCCTCCGGAAATCGCTGTTGCAAGTATGAAACACTGTTCCATTCTCGCGCAGAGTGTGTTATGCTCCGCGCAATTGACTGGCGAAGTGGAAGGCTTTCGCCGGCGACTCGTGAGAAAAGGAGCGGAAGAAAGAGATGTATGTCATGGCTGAAGACCGATTCACAATAGACCGCGGCAAGGCGATTGAGGCGGCTCTATCAGGTATTGAAAAAAGATTTGGCAAGGGCTCGATTATGCGTTTGGGAGAGCGCGAGGTCTCGGATATCCCGGCGATTTCCACTACGTCATTAAGTCTCGACGTTGCAGTTGGCGTCGGCGGCGTGCCTCGTGGACGGATTATCGAGATATACGGACCTGAAAGTTCCGGCAAAACCACCCTTGCCCTCCACATCGTAGCCGAAGCCCAAAAAACCGGCGGCGTGGCCGCTTACATCGATGCCGAACACGCAATGGACGCTGATTACGCCGGCAAACTGGGCGTGGATATCGATCAACTTCTGATTTCCCAGCCTGATTCGGGCGAACAGGCGCTGGAGATTGCCGAAGCCCTGGTGCGTTCAAATGGAGTTGATGTAATCGTGGTTGACTCAGTCGCGGCATTGGTTCCGCGCGCGGAACTCGACGGTGAAATGGGCGACTCACTACCCGGACTTCAGGCACGTCTGATGTCGCAGGCGCTGCGTAAGCTTACGGCGATTGTTTCGCAGTCGAATACCTGCTTCATTTTCATCAACCAGATTCGCGAAAAGATAGGCGTAATGTTTGGCAATCCGGAAACCACGAGCGGCGGCCGCGCGCTCAAATTTTATGCTTCCATGCGACTGGACATCAGACGCATTGGGGCTATCAAGGATGGAGACCGTGTGGCAGGCAATCGCACCCGGGTCAAAGTGGCGAAGAACAAAGTGGCGCCTCCTTTCCGTGAATGCGAATTTGACATCATGTATGGCGAGGGTATCTCGCGCGAAGGGGATGTGCTCGATCTGGCTGTCGCGCAAGGCGTTGTCGACAAGAGTGGCGCATGGTTTTCCTATAAGGGCGATCGCCTTGGCCAGGGACGCGAGAATTCGAAGCAGTCGCTGAAAGAGAATCCGGACCTCCTCAAACGCATCGAGAGAGAAGTAAAAGTAAAACTCGGCATGCCCGTACGCGAGGAAAAGCCCGAAGCCGCTCCCAGCGCCAAAGCTGCGGCGACTGATAAGAAGTAGAAGTAATCTAACTCACAATCGGCGTTCGGCTGCGGGATCTGACCATCCTGCAGCCGGGCGCTATTTGTTGTTTTGGATTTACTGCTTTACAGGCCGACTGTCTAAACCGATAATCCGCCGCGGTAGCTGCCTGGTAACAGGTGTCGGGTATCAGGTGCCCGCTGTCCGAAGTACTTGAACCCGGCTCTTCAGTATGCGGCACCCGGCATCCATCACCTGATACCCAATGAAGAAATCGATTCTCATCAAAGGCGGAACGCTCCTGACGATGGACGAACAAGATACCATCTTACAGGGGGACCTCCTGATCCGCGATGGCCTCATTACAAGCATCGGCGAAGCAGGTCAAACGGCTGACATTGTCATCGACGCCCAGGGTTGCGCAGTTCTTCCGGGCTTTGTTCAGACCCACATTCATCTTTGCCAAACACTATTTCGCGGCGCCGCTGACGATTTGCCACTCCTCGACTGGTTAAAGAAACGCGTATGGCCCATGGAAGCGGCGCACACTGCGGCCTCAATCAATGCTTCCGCACAACTTGGCATCGCCGAACTGATCAAAGGCGGTACGACGTGTGCCTTGACTATGGAAACTGTGAACCACACGGAAGAGGTTTTCAAAGTTGTTGAGGAGTCAGGCTTCCGCGCGACGGTGGGCAAGTGCATGATGGACAAAGGCGACGATGTGCCTGCACGCTTGCACGAACAAACCGAAGCTTCGATCGAGGAATCCTTGGCGTTGCTTGAAAGATGGCATGGCAAAGGCGACGGACGAATACGTTACTGCTTCGCACCGCGTTTCGCGCTTAGCTGCACGCGCGAGCTTCTCTCTCGTGTAGCTCAACTGGCAAAAGAGCGCGAGGTTATGGTCCACACTCACGCGTCGGAGAACAAGAATGAATGCATTTTGGTTGAAGGCGAAACTGGTCTGCATAACGTTGCTTATCTCGATTCACTTGGAGTAAGTGGTTCCAAAGTACTGTTAGCTCATTGCGTACATCT
>DASWDX010000336.1:0-10477 GCA_036395055.1 Pyrinomonadaceae bacterium
GCTCCAACAATCAAAATCACACTTACCAACAGTGCGGTGAACAATGGCGTGGTAACCGGAAAAGTTCCGAGCGAAGGCGGCACTGTTTTCTTTCGTGCCAAGCTACCGGCAATGGCCAGTGTGGGAATGATCATCAGAAAGCGACCTACCAACATCGAGATGCCGATCGTGGTGTTGTACCAAAGCGTGTTGGCATTCAGCCCGGCAAATGCTGAACCATTGTTGCCGGTGCCGGAGGTGAAGTCATAAAGAATTTCCGACAAACCATGCGGGCCGCTGTTGTTGAGCGAAGTCAGCCCGAATTTATCCGAGAGCACTGAAATCGCCGTCAGGACCAGGATCGAGAGCGGAAAGATCAGGACGTACAACATGGCCATCTTCACATCGTAGGCTTCGACTTTTTTGCCGAGGTATTCCGGTGTGCGCCCGACCATAAGACCGGCGATGAAGACCGAGAGAATGATCATCACCAACACGCCGTACATTCCCGCTCCGACGCCGCCGAAAATAACTTCGCCCAGCAGGATATTGGTCAGAGGTACCATTCCTCCCAGCGGCGTGTAGGAATCATGCATGCTGTTGACGCTGCCGTTTGAAGCGTCTGTGGTCTCGGTGGCCCAGAGCACGGAGTTCGCTATCCCGTGTCGCACCTCCTTGCCTTCCATGTTGCCTCCCGGCTGCAACGCGGAAGCGGATTGGTCGACATTGGTCGGGAAGATCGGGTTACCTCTGGCTTCCGCCCAATAGGCGACCAGTACGCCAACGAAGAGTAAGAAGAACATCGCCGCAAACACGGCCCAGCCATGTTTTTGTGAATTTGTCATTCGCCCCAATGTGTAGGTGAAGCCGGCAGAAATCGCCAGAATCGCGAACAGCTCCAGGAAGTTGGAAAATGGCGTCGGGTTCTCGAATGGATGGGCGGAATTGACATTAAAAAATCCACCACCATTGGTACCGAGCTGTTTAATGGCAATCTGCGACGCTGCCGGTCCCTGCGCAACCGTTTGTTCTTTTACAGGCTGTGTCTCCTTAACCGCGTTTCCCTGGGCATCAGTGATCACGTTTCCGTCAGCATCCTTCTTATCCACTTCGACGGTGATTGTGGAATCAACTAACTGTGCCGTGTCATAGGGTTTGAAGTTCTGTACGACACCCTGGGAAACCAGCAGTAGTGCCATAACGACGCTCAACGGCAGCAGGATGTAAAGGGCACCGCGCACCATGTCTACCCAGAAGTTGCCGAGCGCTTCGGTTTCGCGTCGCGCAATGCCGCGAATGAAAACGATTGCTAGACCCATGCCGACCGCGGCCGAAGTAAAGTTGTGATAAGCCAGCCCCGCCATCTGCGTCAGGTAGCTCATCGTCGTCTCGCCGCCGTATCCTTGCCAATTTGTATTAGTAGTAAAAGACGCAGCCGTATTAAACGACGAGTGAGTGCTCACTCCTGCCAGTTTCTGCGGATTGAATGGCAGGTAATATTGCAGCCGCTGCAACGCGTAGAGAACGAGCATCGACACCATGCTGTAAAGCAACATCGCAGCGGCGTATTCAGTCCACCGCATTTCGCGTTCTTCGTTGACTCCGGTAAGCCGGTAGATCAGCCGCTCGATCGGCCGCAACACTGGATGAAGAAATGTGCGCTCTCCGTTAAAGATGTGCGTCATGAACACGCCAATCGGCTTCGTCACGGCGAGCAGCAACACAAAGGAAGCAAGAATTTGTAACCAACCATTGAGTGTCATGAAAATCCTTCGAAGACAGAATTCAGAATTCAGAATTCAGAAGTCAGGAGTCAGGAGTCAGAACAGAGCGCGGCGACCGGGTTCTTTGTTTTCTTCTGTCTCCTGAATTCTCACTTCTGACTCCTGAATTCTCACTTCTGACTCCTGCCTTTCAAAATCTTTCTGGTTTTAAAAGCGCATAAGTCAGATAAACGAGCAGCAGCGCTGATACCACCAGTAACAAAATTGTTTCGAGGCTCATTACCGTTCCCTCACTGTTGTTTCTCGCAAAAGCGCAGGTAGGCCAGCGCGATAAAAAAGAAAACAATTGTGGTAGCGATAAAGATCAGATCCAGCATTGCGGTCTCCTGGCCTTGCACAAGCAATTTAGTCATTTGTCCTTTTCATCGTTTGCGTCCGGCACCAATTTAATTCGCTTGAGACGAGCGGCGCGCTCGTGGCGCAGGCGACGAAGCACTCGCCAGACCATCAGCTGGGCGAGAGAGACAGAACCGAAAAAACTGAGATCTTTCAAGAGAACGATCCAACGCAGCTTGAATCGCGCCGGCGACGTCGTTGCATCAACCTGTTTCTCTTTAGGAGTCAGCATCCCGCTCCTCAATTAGAGTTGTAGCCCAGCTCAAAATAGAAATAGTGGTTGCCATTCGAGGCATTGGCGTTTCCGACGGAATAAGCGGCGTAGCCCGTGAGTTTCTTCGTCAGCTTGTAATATCCCCCCGAGGTCCAATAGCCGTTGGCGTGCTTGCCTGTAAACCAATCCGATGCCACACCAAATTTGTCCGTTACGGACTGTTCGAAAGTGAATTGCCCGACTCCTCTGATGGCATTTGCAGCGACGACATCCCGGCTGAAAACGCCGCCGCCAAAGCCAACGCGCGTCTTGGTCTTAAAAGTCTTCTGCACCATCACGTAAGAGTGAGAGCCGATGTCGTAAGCCTTGTTACGCACCGGAATAAAGAGGTGATTACCGAGAGCGATGGCCCAACCGTTGTCTTTGCCGTCATAAACTTTCCACTTGACAGCCGCCATGAGAGCGGTTGAGTCGGGACCAGGTTGAACGTTTCCTATCACGTTCAGGCCGATTTCAACGTGGCCGCCGGTACCCACTACGAGGCGTGGCACAAACGACGAAAACCTGCTCAAGGCGTCGGAGTTGTTTGGCTTGGCGCTGATATCCAATTCAAAATAAACTTTGCCCTTGTCCAGCACATCGGTGGTCGGAACGTTGAAAACAGTTTGCTGACCATGAGCAACTATCAAAGCGCCGAACAACGCCACAGACACAACTGAGAGTTCCTTGATTCGATAACGATTACGGTTCATCTAATAGGAAGCGCGACTCGCTTATTTTTCTCAGCCAAATCCAGACAATGCGCGCCGGCAATAAGGAGCGGAATGTTGGCGATGAGTAAAACCGTTCCTACGCTGTGCATGGTGGGTCCGATTCCCCGTGCACTCATGAACCAGGTAAGTCCCGTTAAAGCCAATCCGAAAAAGTTACAAAGAAAGCCGCCGGCTAAACCCAGCATCGCGCAAGCTTCTCGCCATCCAGATGATTCGCTCTTTTCCCGATACTGGAGCTTCGTACCGTGCCCCCTGATCGCGAAGATCTTCGAGTTTTTGGTCAACATCCAAATCGCGTATGCCTCCTCCCGCGCATACGAAAAGGCGCGGAAGCTTTACGCTCCCGCGCCTTTGACACATATAGTCGCGCTCGAACGGAGTGTTCTTCCCGTTAAGCCTACGGGGTTAGCTGACGGGCTTGGATTAGGGGAAGTGTCCTACGTGAATTTCACGATTCGCCCCGTGTCTCGCAGTTGGCGAGACGTTTGGTTCCCCCGCGCTGCCCTTCTCGGCGACGCTAAAGTCACCCGCGAGCAGCTTCGGCAGACAAATTGTCAACAAACAAAGATTACGACGTGGGATATAAAAATGGTGTAAAGAGTTCATAAAAAGTTTGTAAAGGAGAGCGACCCCAGAGATTACGCAGCGCGCCCAAGGCCGCAACATGATGCCCTTAGCTCCGTAGGAGCCGAATGTTTATAGACACGGTAACCAAAACCAAAGACCCAAGCTCCGGAGGAGCGAAATATGCCGAAGCCGTGAAAAACATCTCGCTCCTTCGGAGCTGAGAGATTTTGGTAACGTGTGATCTATAAATATTTCGTCCCTCTGGGACTGGGCAAGAAACTTTGCAAAGAAAGTTCGAACCTGGTGTCACAGATTCAAAACGGCTCAGCGTACGCATCTGTGCGACTCATACGTGGAGTATGATTTTAGCAATGCTGAAGTAGATAACCAGGCCTGTCGCATCGACGAGCGTCGTGATTAATGGCGCAGACAACACGGCCGGATCCACACCGGCTCGCTCAGCCGCAATGGGAATGAGGGAACCAACCGTTGTGGACCATACACAAATGGCAAACATCGTCACTGAGACAGTTAAAGCCAACGGCAGTGGAGCCCGCCACAGCAGTGCCTGGCCAAAGGCAACTATCGCTACCATCAACCCTACGACGACTCCCGTGGTTGCTTCACGCAGCACCACGCGCCAGGCGTGTTGCACTCCGACTTCGCCCAGGGAGAGACTGCGGATGACCGTCATGACAGTCTGCGCGCCGGCGTTGCCGCCGGTTCCAATCAACAGCGGAATAAAGAAAGCAAGCGCGACTACTGCCGCCAACTCATTTTCGAAACGATGTAACACGGCGCTGGTTAAGGTGCCCGCAACAAACAAAAGCAGCAGCCAGCCGATGCGCTTGCGAACCACGCGCAGAATGGGATTACTGAAGTAAGGCTTATCGAGTGCGCCCGGTTCGACGCCGGCCATTCGCAGGATGTCTTCAGTCTGTTCTTCAACTAGCACGTCAATCACGTCATCAACAGTCACAAAACCGACAACGCTTCCGTTCTCTTCCAACACAGGTACCGCCAGAAGGTTGTACTTGCCGATCTTCTTTGCGACTGCTTCCTGATCGTCGAGTGCCCTAACCGTCACGGGCTTGCGTTTCATGACATCAAACAGTTGCGCATCGAGTTCGGCCATCACTAAATCTCTAAGCGAAACCGCGCCGAGCAATTTGTCGGTCCCCGGCTCGAGAACGTAGCAGGCGTAAATAGACTCTTTATCTCGTGCCACCGAACGAATGTGCTTGAGCGCCTCGCCGACAGTGATTCCGGGAACAAGACGGACAAACTCTGTGGTCATAATTCCACCGGCAGTGTGCTCCGGATATTGCAGGAGATCTTCAAGTTCCGATCGCATCTCATCGCTAAGCTTTGGAAGAACACGGTGGCGCTCGTGTAACCCCATTCGTTGAATGATGTCGGTGCGCTCGTCGGCTGCGAGACCCGCCAGGATTTCGGCCACACGTTCAGGTTCGAGCTGTTCAAGAATTGCAGCGCGCCGCCGCATGGTGGGCTGGTCGCAAAGCTCGATCGCCCGTGCTATCGGCAACATCGAGATCACTGTCGCTGCCTCGGCCAGCGTCAATTGATTGAGCAGTTCAACTAGATCTGCCGCGTCCAGGTCGCCAACCTGTGCGCCGATGCCCACAAGGCTTTCATCCAACCGGAGGTGGATTCGTTCCAATAGCTGTTTCAGATCCTTTGCAGGCATGTCAGTTCCTTTCAGAAAAGGAGCATTGGAAAAGGCGTCTTGTGTATTCTGAGAACTTCGCTCTCGTGACGGCTGGTTGCGAAGTCAATGCGCTCTCCGTGGTTAGGTCTTATCACAGAGCAGAACTTAGAATCGGTAAGTACGCGAAGGATGCGCAAAGATGTGCTATGGCTTCCACATTCAAACACCGGCTACGTGATATTACCGTCTATAGCTATTCGCCTGGATTAAAACGATAACCAACCCACGGCTCGGTGAGAATATATCGTCGAACCGACGAGTCTGTTTCCAGCTTCTTTCGCAAGTTGCCTACAAACACGCGCAGATACTCATTCTGTTCGACATAGTTGCCACCCCATAGCGCACCCAGCAGATTGCGGTGCGTCATTACCTTTCCTGAGTTGTTCATGAAGTAAGTCAGAAGGTCAAACTCTTTCGGCGTCAAGTGAACTTCACGACCACGCACCGTAACCTTTCGTGATTCGAGATCGATACGAAAGTCGCCGGCCCCCAACACTGTTGGTGCTGCTTCAGTGGTAGAGGGTGTAGAGGCACGGCGCAACGACGCCCGCACTCGTGCAAGCAATTCGTCTATTCCAAACGGTTTGGTAACAAAATCATCAGCACCGATATCCAGCGCTTCGACTTTGATTTTTTCCTCTCCCTTCGCAGAGAGAATAATGATGGGGACCGGCGAAATGGCCCGCAGCCGCCGGCAAAGCTCCAGTCCATCCATGTTTGGCATCGCCAGATCGGTAATTACCAGATCGGGATGCCAATCGCTGAACGTCTCCAATCCGGCCAACCCGTCAGGGGCAACGCGCACATCATAGCCGCGCGACTTGAGCCCGGTGCGCAGCACGCGTGTCAGTTGCGGCTCGTCATCGACCACCAAAATTCGTGATGTATCGTTCATAGAATTCAGTAGCTTCAGACGATCTGCTTTGACTCGTCTGCTACTTCTTCGTCTCCAATCGGCAGCGTAAACAAGACCTTCGTTCCCATCCCATGAGTGCCTGATTCGATCCAGATCCTTCCGCCATGGGCCTCGACAATTCCTTTGGCGATCGCCAAACCCATCCCACTGCCGGAGGGCTGGTGAGTACTAATGTCGCCGTCGCGAGTTGCGCGGAAGAACTTATCAAAAACCCGCTCGCGCAAATCAACAACGATGCCTCTTCCCTGATCCTCTACGGCCATCAGGATCATTCCATCCCCAGACCGCTGGGCACTGATCTTAATCTTTTCAGCGGTCGAAGAATACTTCGCAGCGTTGTCAATCAGCGTGTAGACCACTTCGCTTACCGCACGTTCGTCAACGCGCACAACGGGCAATTCCGTTTCAATTTTTACCTCTACTTCGCGACCCTGGGTAAAGGGTTCGGCACGGGCCAGCGCGGTTGAAATGATTTCATCTACGGCTCCCCACCGCCGGCGAAGGTGTAGTTCACCCGCCTCAATACGCGCCAGATCGATTAGCCCGCCGATGAAACGATTTAGCCGATCGCTCTCTTCATCAATCACTTCCAGCATCTCAAGGCGAGATTCAGTATCCAGAGTGATCGGTTGGTCCTCTTCCAGTCGGCCCCTTGCTTCGTCGAGCAGAGTCGTAATCGACGCCTTGATCGTCGTTAGTGGTGTGCGCAGATCATGTGTGACAGCGTCAAGCAAGGCCGACTTTAGCCGCTCGCTTTGCCGCAAGGCTTCCGCATGACTCGCACGTTCAAACGCGGTCTGTAGTTCTTTGTATAGGCGCTCGATCTCGCGTTTTCCCACTTCCGCTTCCTCCGCTCGACGCTTTGCGCGAGCGGAAAGCTGACCGACCGCGAGGGCGGTGGTAAAAAAGGCGGTCAAGGCAACCCAGTTCTGTGAATGGGCAATTGAGAAAGTATAAAGCGGTGGAAGAAAAAAGAAATTAAAGCAAAGCATTCCCAGGACGGAGGCTAACAGAGCAGGCCTGCTTCCCCAAAACAACGCAACAAACAGAACCACCAGCAGGAAAGCTAAAGCGACTGTCGTGGAATTTATTTGCTCGTGAAAAGGGGCAAGTAAAGCAGTGAGAACACCAATGCCAAGTACGGCCCCCAAATAGCCTGTCCACTTGACGTTTGCCAGGTTGCGTTCCACGCGGCCATTGTAAGGCAGTTACTCTGGATCATGTTATTGCGTCGGTCGAGACGCGATCGCAGATATGTAAGTCGGCCCAATCATGAGTCATTTCAATAAAGCGTCTTGAGAATAATCTAAGACTCACCTGGCACGCCTCCCTGGCAAGCTCGCATACTTGGCAGACATAGTGCGGTCCATGTCGTTGCAGCAATCTCCATTCGAGCGAGCCGTGACAATATCCGTCTTACTTTGCGTCGATTGAGTTGCCTGTTTGTGGTTTTTGTTCTCATCACAACGGCAAAGGCTACATTGAGCATGAACAGTTTGATGACGGTTTCGAAGACTCCGTGAAACAGATTAGCGCTATCGAGGAAAGTGTTGGGACTTGCCGACATCGCGCAGTTCACTGCGCAACCATCACCGAAGGGATAGAGTGGGCCATGAAATCACTGCAAAGAATCCTGACTACGAGCGCTCCGCCATCCATACTCCTGATCCGTCTGGTTGTGGGAGCAGTGTTTCTCTCAGAAGGCATTCAGAAGTTTCTCTTTCCCAATGATCTCGGGGTAGGCCGGTTTATCAAGATAGGAATTCCCGCCCCGCAAGTAATGGCTACCTTTGTGGGCATGGTTGAGATCGTTTGCGGAACGCTGATCATCTTTGGCCTGTTAACAAGATTGGCAGCGATTCCGCTGATCATTGACATGGTGGTCGCCATTGTGACGACGAAGATTCCCATACTGCTCAAGAGTGGGTTCTGGGCGATGGCTCATGAAGCGCGCGTTGATTATGCAATGCTGCTCGGTTCGATATTCCTGCTTGTCGTCGGAGCCGACAGGTTGTCGATCGATTGGCGCCTTGGGTCAAGAGCAAGCCGCACCGTTGCTTGAGCCGGATAAGCCCATATCATCCGGTCGCGCAGCTCTGGCGTTGACATACCACGACAATCGCGCTGGCTCTGATAGGCGCGCTCAAACTCTTTCGCTTTCGCCTAAACTCCGGGCGGCTGCATTAGAGGCGGAATCGCGGGCTGGACCAGTGTACAGATGAACGAACACAAGGGAAAAGTTGCAAAAGCCGCATTTGGATTTGTCCTCATCATCGGTATCGTCAATCTCTTCGCCGATATGACGTACGAGGGTGCTCGCAGCATCACCGGTCCCTTTCTTGGATCGCTTGGTGCAAGCTCCACCGTAGTCGGTATCGTGGCGGGCACGGGCGAACTTTTTGGCTACGGTCTGCGTTCTGTCGCGGGTTATTTTGCTGATAAGACACAGCGGTATTGGCTGATTGTGTTTGTTGGGTACGTAATCAATATGCTCGCCGTTCCGGCGCTGGCGCTTGCCGGCAATTGGCCCGTAGCGGCGGCGCTGATAGTAGCCGAGCGGACTGGACGTGCGATTAGAAAGCCTGCAGTAGATGCGATGGTCTCTTACGCGGGCAAATCTATTGGGCGCGGATGGGTCTTTGGGCTGAATGAGGGACTCGATCAAGCCGGCGCAACTGTTGGCCCTCTCATTGTCGCGTTGGTTCTCTATTTGAAAGGCGGATATCGCAGCGGTTTTGGGGTGCTTCTCGTTTCTGCGCTTTTCTGTTTGGCTACGCTGATGGTCGCGCATATCTGGTATCCGCGTCCTCACGAATTAGAGAAAGAATCGTCGACTTCCTTAAAGGCAAAAGGCTTTGCCAAAGCATACTGGATCTACCTGGTGGCGGGAGCACTGATTGCCGCCGGCTTTGCTGATTTTTCGTTGATCTCATTTCACTTTCAGAAAGCCCAGATCATTTCGCAGACTACTATTCCTCTATTCTATGCGGTGGCGATGGGAGCTGGAGCGCTGACGAATCTGCTATTGGGACGCCTCTTCGACCGCCTCGGATTCCCTATAGTTGTTGTTGCTTTCTTCGTCGGCGCACTCTTCGCCCCGCTGGTATTCCTGGGTCGGTACTGGCTCACCTTGATCGGCATTGCTCTTTGGGGAATTGGGATGGGCGCGCAGAACTCTTTGCTGAAGGCAATTTTGACAAGCGTCCTGCCTGTCGCGAAGCGAAGCACCGGATTCGGCCTCTTCTACGCAGGCTATGGAATTGCCTGGTTTCTTGGCAGCGCGGCAATGGGTTTATTGTACGAAAGATCTATTCCGGGTCTGGTTATCTTTTCCGTCGTCTTACAATTCTCAGCATTACCCGTCTTCTTTTTGGCAAGACGTAGCTCCGAAGGGACTTCCACATGATGGTCTTGTTTTGAGACTCGCGGTGTTTGGTTATCACCTTTTTCATGTTAAGTTTGCGAACTATTGGAAACGAAGATCTGGCCCATTTGCAGCAAGCGTTCAATGGTTTTGTGTCTTGGTCAGCAATTAGGGGCTTAATGCAACTCCTCGCTTTCGTCGGCAATTTGTGGTCGCTGGTTGAGGTTCTGCGATCTGTAAAGTCTTGATTAATCGTCGCTGGCTCCGCAGCTGCCGGATTCAGCAGTCGGCGCGGCAACTCAAGGGCGACTTGAAGCTTCTCTAAAGCTGGCTAGATAATTTCACGAAACGGGGGTACGTCTTCATGCTGCATAAGATTCTTTTTCTCTTTTTACTTCCAGTCTTCATGTTTTGTGCGTCGCGGCCAATGGTGACTGATATAAAAGTCGCCATTCGAGAATACGATGTGCCGACGCCGAATTCGCGTCCGCATGATCCCGCAATCGCACCGGATGGCGCGTTGTGGTATACCGGCCAATTAGCAAATAAACTGGGTCGCCTGGATCCGAAAACTGGCGAGATTAAGGAATATTCGTTGAAAATGCCGAACTCCGGCCCGCACGGTCTCGCCGCTGATAAAGACGGCAACATCTGGTTCACGGCGAATTTCAAACCGTATATCGGCAAGCTCGATCCGCGCACCGGCGATGTAACTGAATACCCGATGCCCGATCCGCGCGCACGTGATCCGCACAGCCTCGTTTTTGATAGAGAAGGGATGATCTTCTTCACTACTCAAGACAGTAACTTTGTCG
>DASWDX010000337.1:0-9457 GCA_036395055.1 Pyrinomonadaceae bacterium
GGTCGCGCACTTGATTCTGCGCACGCAGCGCAGCTCCTTAACTACCTTCGCGCTACCGAGATTGAGGTTGGCATGTTATTTAGTTTTGGACTCAAGCCTGAATTCAAGCGGCTGGCTTTCGACAATGCGCGCAAACAACGAGGAGAACATTTGCGCCTATTGGACAGCCTATTGTGCGTCGATCAGAAGAGGCTCGATGACGAATCCGGATGAATATTTCAAAGCCTAAGAACTCTTTCTGATCTGCGTTTATCCGCGTTCATCCGCGGCTAGATTATGAAGTTTACGCGCTACTCAAAATTCAAGGGCCTCGACGTTTCCGGAATAAATCTTGGCGACCTGATGGAAGGTCTGTCTGATTCGCTGCTCGACTCCGGCTACGATGACGATTACTACTGGACGCGCCAACGTCGACCGCAAGACACCTCGCTGGACGCGCTAAGGCGCGCGCTGCTGCAGGCGCTGATGGATCAGGGCTTGCTTGACGAACGCCAGATCCAGGAGATGCTCGCCGATAACGAAGGCAAGTTTAAGGGCTCGCTGCTCGAAGAAATGCTAAACCAGTTGATCGAGCGGCTGGTAGAAGAAGGATATCTGAAACTCAGCGAGGAGCCGGCGCCACAAGCCGGGCAGCGACGAGAGCAACCCGGAATGGGCCGACCCGAAATTTCAGAACCTTTGCCGCGCAACGTCAAGTTTGAAGTTACCGAAAAGGGCCTCGACTTTCTCGGCTACAAAACTCTGCGGAACCTGCTCGGCAGTTTGGGCAAGAGTTCGCTGGGCCGTCACGATACAGCACATCTTTCGACCGGCGTGGAAGCTGCGGCGGCCAGCAAGCTTTACGAGTTTGGCGACACGATCAATCTCGACGTGAATACAACCCTGCTTTCGGCGATCCAACGCGAGGGATTAACAGTCCCACTTAATCTCGAATACAGCGACTTGCACGTTCATCAGTGTGACTATCAATCGTCATGCGCAACGGTGGTCATGCTGGACTGTTCCCATTCAATGATTCTCTATGGCGAAGATCGTTTTACGCCGGCGAAGAAAGTCGCATTGGCACTGGCGCATTTGATTCGTACGCAGTATCCGGGCGACTCGCTCAAGATCGTACTTTTTCATGATTCCGCGGAAGAGTTGCCGCTGGCCAAACTCGCGACCACGCAGGTCGGTCCATATCACACCAATACCGCAGAAGGACTGCGGCTCGCCCGCCGCTTGCTGCAGTCGCAGCGCAAAGAAATGAAGCAGATCGTGATGGTTACTGACGGAAAACCGACGGCCTGTTTTGTTGAAGGTGCAGGACAGCCAGTCTTGTCTGTCCCCTCGGGACGGCATGTCGATCCGAGTGGCAGGACCGGCAGGAATGCCGGTTCTACTCGCCGTCTTTACAGGAATTCGATGGGTGGCGACCCGTTTGTAATGGAGGCAACCTTCAAAGAGGTCCAGGCTTGTCGGAAAGCCGGTATAATGATCAATACCTTCATGTTGGCGAGCGACTATTATCTGGTGGAGTTCGTGAAGCAGATGACGGCGATGACAAACGGCAAGGCTTACTTTGCTAACCCCGGTAATCTTTCGCAGTTTGTCTTGATAGATTTTCTTCGGCGCCGAACCAGCCGTGTTCGTTGAGAGGAAGCTCCGAGTGGCAGCGTCGGCCAATTGTCACGCCTGGGTCCCAGGCCAAACCTGAAGAACTCGAAATCTCCACGGCGAACGGCTGCTGTGGCCCGCTTAGCGGCTGAATACAACTGATGGAATTCGTAACCCCCAAACCCGCGTTCTCTCCGCGTGGACGCCGCCTTAGCCCATATCTGGTTCTCGGTGCCGGCCTGCTCTTCACGTTTATCGTTTCTTACCGACAGCAGTGGTCCGCTTACATTCTCGCTGGCGGAATATTCATCAGCATTCTCTTCTTTGCTGCGATACGCTCGCAAATGCGCGCGCGCGACGAGGCTGAACGCTCGGAAGCAGAAGTGCGCGCCTCGGCAGCAACCATGCAAAAGATTCTCGAGGAGCGTGAGCGCGCGGAGGCAGCAGTCAAAGAGAGTGAGGAGCGTTACCGCGAATTGGTTGAGAACGCGAACGACATAGTTTTCACGCTCGATCTTGAGGGCAACGTCACTTCGGTTAATAAGGCCGTAGAGTCGATTACCGGTTACACGCAAACCGAACTGCTCGGAATGAACATGTCTGAGTTTCTCACGCCCGGATCTACTCAGAGCGCTCGTAGCATGACTGAGCGCAAATTGGCCGGTGAAGAACGGACTAACTATGAAGTGGACGTACGTGCGAAAGATGGCCGCATCTTCACTTTGGAAATTAGCAGTCGGTTGACCATACATCAGGGGAAACCGGTGGGCGTGCAGGGCGTTGCCCGCGATATCACGACGCGCCGGCATGCAGAAGAGGCCTTGCGACGCGCTGATCAGCGCGCGCTGTCGGAGTATGAGCGGTTGCTGGAAAAGGTCGCAGGCCTCGCCCAGACGTTGGGAACTGCGCGAGACCTGCTGGCGATTTTTCGCGGGCTGCGGGAGTTTACACTTCTTTCCGTTCCCTGCGACGGACTGTTTGTTTCTCTGTACGATCCTGTTCGCGATGTGCGCACCGCGTGCTATGGCTGGGGCGATGGACAGGAGATAGATACCTCAGAGTTGCCGCCGATGCCAGTGACCTTTAGTGGTCCTAACAGCCGGGCCGTCAGAACGAATCAGGTGATCATTACCAACGATTACATGAGTGCGACGCTGGGTCATCCGGCGGTGCTGGTCGGTCCCGACAACGGACTGCGGCCGCAATCGTCGCTCTCCGCGCCTATGGCTGTGATGGGAAGGATCATTGGCACTATCGAAGTGCAGTCATACGAAAAAGCGGCCTATCGTGACGAACATGCAACGGCTATTCGCATGGCCGCAAACCTCACCGCCGTAGCAATTGAAAATGTTCGATTACTCGAGCGCGAAAGTACCGCGAGAGCCAGCGCGGAGGAATCGAACCGCCTGAAGGATGAATTCCTGGCTACGGTCTCTCATGAACTGCGCACCCCACTGACTGCGATCCTTGGTTGGTCACGAATGCTTCAGGGCGAATCACTGGGAAGCGACATGGCCGCTCGCGCGATTGAGACCATCAAACGAAACGCGAAGGCCCAGGCTCAGATCATTGATGACATTCTTGACGTCTCAAGAATCATCACCGGCAACTTATATCTGGAATTGCAGCCGATAGAACTTGCACCCGTATTGGAGTCGGCAATAAATGTGGTGCGCCCGACGGCAGAGGCGAAGGGCATCCAAATTGGCGTTGACTTCGCACCCGAGCCCGCCGCCGTCCCCGGTGACATAAACCGTTTGCAACAAGTTTTTTGGAATCTGCTTTCAAACGCAGTCAAGTTTACACCCGCCGGTGGCAAAGTGATGGTCCACCTTCGTCACGTAAATTCAAAAGTCGAGGTTGAGGTAACTGACACCGGACAGGGGATTACCGCGGAATTCCTGCCGTTCGTTTTTGATAGATTTCGTCAGGCCGATAGCACATCCACGCGGCAACACGGAGGACTGGGACTGGGACTGGCCATCGCCAGACACTTGATTGAGATTCATGGCGGCAGCATTCAAGCGAGGAGCGGCGGCAGCGGCCAGGGTGCCTCGTTTACCGTTGCACTGCCGTTAGCCGGCTCAGTCGTAGATACGCCAGGCGCCTCAGTGACAGCGGCCAGCATTGATGCGGAGGCTGAAAGCAGAGAGCGAATGAAGTCGCAGCAGATATTATCCGGCTTGCACGTCTTAGTCGTCGATGACGATAGAGATACTCTGGACCTGCTTAGCGCCGCTCTCACGCAGCGAAGCGCCAGGGTTACAACAGCGTCGTCCGCAGCTGAGGCCATCAGGGCTCTGAAATTTTTCCGGCCTGACGTATTGATATCTGACATTGCAATGCCGATCGAAGACGGTTACCAACTAATTCAAAAAGTACTCGCACTGAATGTTGTGCCGAGAATTCCGGCGATCGCAATTACCGCGTACGCGAAGCAGGAAGATAAAGAACGCGCTCTGGCGGCAGGCTTTCAACGTTACCTCGCGAAGCCGGTAGAACTCGGAGAATTCATCACAGCCGTGGCTGAAGCAAGTCAAAACCGGGAGTAGACCGTGCTCCGGCGCGGGCGCGCGTCGGGTGATAGTAGCGACCAGGTTATCGTGGCAATAGCGCGAGCATAATTGAGGGCGTTGTCACTCGATAACCCTGGTTCGTTTGATGACGGTCACAATGTCAGAGCCCACAAAGTACACAATCGAAGAACGCGTGCGCTGGGGCGACGTTGACGCTGCGGGCATAATTTTCTACGGCGCGTACATCCGCTTCTTTGAATTTGCCGAAACAGAACTTTTTCGCTCAGTTGGCTTGCCTTACAGCGTTATGTTTGACGAGCTTGACGTGTGGCTGCCGCGTGTTCATCTGGAATGCGATTTTCATCACGCGGCCCGACTCGATGACTTGCTGGAGGTTTCGGTCTATGTCGGGCACGTCGGCAATAAGTCAATGCGTTTGAATTTCGAAGTCCGGCGCAAAGGTGAGGAGTTGTTGATCGCGCACGCTCATTTTGTGCTTGTTTCGGTGCGCCGCGACACGTTTGAAACGGTGTCGATTCCTGACGAGCTGACGGTTCGTCTGGAGCCGTATACGAACACAACAACTTCAGCCGTAGAGAACGCGGACGAGGTGCAAAGGTGCGCTAAGCTTGAACCCTGACGCGAAGTTGTCTTCTCTGCGTACTTTGCGACGTGCTTTGCTTACTTCGCAGTTAAATATTTTTTTAAAAACAATCACCCAGATGAATGAAACTCAGAATAGCACCACGGCTGAAGATCTTGATGAGAGGACAGTGAAGCGCGAACCAATAAAGCAGTTTCGACGTTGGTTCGACGACGCCATCGCCTCTGGATCTCGTTTGCCGGAATCGATGACACTGGCAACGGCGACCAGGGACGGTCGGCCCTCAGCGCGAGTGGTGTTGCTGAAGGAAGTTGATGAACGTGGCTTCGTTTTTTATACCAACTATCGCAGCGCTAAGGCGAAAGAACTGGAGGAGAATCCACGGGCGGCGCTGGTTTTTTACTGGCTTGGGCTTGATCGTCAGGTGAGAGTTGAAGGAACGGTAGAACGCGTCTCTGCACAGGAATCGGATGAATACTTCAAAACGCGTCCACGTGAAAGTCAACTGGGTGCGCTTGCCTCTCCGCAAAGTGAAGTGATCAAAAGTCGCGAGGTTCTGGAGAAGAATTTTCGCAAGCTGGACGAACTTTACCGTGACCGTTTGATAGACCGTCCGGCACATTGGGGCGGCTACCGTTTAAAACCCGAGCGGGTTGAGTTCTGGCAAAACCGCGCGGGCCGGCTGCACGATCGAATTCTTTACGAGCAGCAGACAGATGGAACCTGGACCATTAGCCGTCTTGCTCCGTAGTTTTAGAAACCGCGACCGATGGCGTACTCGACTGAACGAAAAACTCCCTTGCCTGCCGCGGCTCTGCCGCCTGATGTGCGGAAGGTCTATGACGGTCTATGACCTTCCGGCGCAACTTGAATTTTGTCCGGGGCTATGCCCCCAAAATCTCGGGGCGCAGCCCCCGAAGGAGTAAGAAGCATCGCCGGTGGGGCATTGCCGTCACCGCACATCAGATGGCATAGCCGAATGCGATAGGTCCGTAAAAAGACGCTCGCGAACTCAAATCGGTCGCAGCGCGCGTCGCGCTAATTTCTTCTTCAGGTCCACGTAACCCTGTTCGCCGGCGACGAGATCGCCAAGCACTTTCTTGATCCCACGATGTCCCCGCGCAAACTCGATCATTCTTTCCGTGAAAGGCGCGCCCCAGAAGTTTCCGTAGAAGCGCCGGCGCATTTGTGAAGCGCGCCTGAGTTCCCAACCAAAGTCTTTGCGCCAGAGCTTCTCGTATTGCTCCGGCCGGCCTTCAAGAACGGCATCAGCAAAGAGCTCAGCCGATCGGAGCGCGTAGTAGATTCCTTCCCCAGTAACCGGATCCGCAAAACCCGCAGCGTCGCCAAGCAGGGCCCAACCCTCGCCACACGCACGCCGTTTATCCCACGTCTGATCAGCGAGGCCCGGAATTCGCGCCGCGTAACGTTCGGCAGTTGCGCGGAGGCTCTTCACTGTTGCCCGAGCGGCGGGTTCGTCCAGTTTTGCCCAAATCCTCGCTTTACCATTTTCGCGTTGCTGGTAATAACCCAGCATGAATTGCCACAAGAGATCGTCAAGAGCCTTGTGATCAAACGCCTCTTGCGTGGTAGCGATACCAAAGGAGATGTGATCCAAACGCGGAAACGCCCATGCATAACCAACCCAGTTGGGAAGAAACGCAATTACGGTTGGAGCATCGCCTTTCTCAGGCAACGGGGTTCTGTAGCCAAACGCCACTTCCAGGTCCGCAGCCTGCAACGGACCGGCAAGTCTCTTCGCAATGGCGCTGTTGGCCCCGTCCGCTCCAACCAAAATCTTACCTGACCATTCAGATGAGGGGTTCCCCGGTTGATCATTCCCATTCGCACCGCGCAGTGTCCACCCTGACGCGGTCTTTGTAATTCCACGGGCAGTGATTTTTTCAAAGAAGACTTGCGCGCCTGCTTTGACCGCGCGATCGCGTAGATACGAATCAAAGGCAACGCGCGAATAAATTGCAAAGGGTTCGTCGAGCTTTAAGTGAAGACGCTTGCCCGAGGGTGCATACATTTCCAACTCATCAACTGTGCGACCGACAGCGTCCAGCAAATGCGGCCAGGCCTTGAGAGCTTTGGCTGTCACACCGCCACCACAGGCTTTCGGTTCGCCTGCGGGCCGCCCATCAAACAGCGCTACACGTACGCCGCCTTTCGCCAGTCGCTCGGCAGCGAAAGATCCGGCAGGGCCGGCGCCGACTATCAAGACATCAAATTCTTCGCTCAATTTCGCATGCTCTTTGCTCAAATTCAGGCTACATCATAAGTGTGTTACCGGCGACCAGCAATCGTGACCATGCTTCATTCGGGTGATAAAATACGGGCGTTCCCGGTGATTATCGTTTATGTCGATCCGCGTTCTGGATTTCGCGGTGGAAGCAGCACGATGAAGAACGCCAACGCCATTGTTTTTTCGGGTATAGCTCCCCACCCACCGATAATGGTTCCCGAAGTGGGCGGCAGGTCCAGCGGTGAGGTGCGCCGCTCGATCGGTGCAATGGAAGAACTGACCCGGCGCATTATTCGGAGCGGCGCGGAAACGGTGGTGCTCATCTCGCCCCACGCCCCGCTCGACGCACGCGCTTTTGTCGCCTATCACAGTCCGAAGCTCTACGGAGATTTCGCAGACTTTCGCGCGCCCGATACACGCCTTGAATTTGCACTCGATAAGGAATTGCTCGAGGCGATTAGCCAGGCCGCTGACAACGACGATTACGAGATCATTAACCTCAACAACTACAGGTTAGACCACGGTACCGCCGTACCGCTATATTTCCTCGATCGGAATGGCTGGCGCGGTCGAGTAGTTGCCCTCGGTTATAGCTTTCTTTCAAATGAGGACCACTTGAGGTTCGGTGCTTGTGTTCGAAAGGCGGCCGATGTGATTGGACGATCCATTGCGTTGGTTGCAAGCGGGGATTTGAGTCATCGATTGAAACCTGAAGCCCCCGCCGGCTATAACCCGGCTGCCCATCGTTTTGATGAAGAAGTAGTTGACGCCCTCGAGGTCAACTCGCCAAATCAAATCATCCATATCGATCAGGATCTGCGGCGGACGGCAGGAGAGTGTGGCTATCGCTCAATGCTGGTCGCGCTGGGCGCTATTGAAGAGCTACCGCCGACTTGCGAAGTTCTGAATTATGAAGCGCCGTTTGGGGTTGGTTATCTGGTGGCCCAGCTGACCAACGCGAAAGCCACGGGCGAAAACGAAAAAGTCGATAAACCTGCGAATGTTATGGTGGCCGCAAAAGATTCCGACCCGGTTGCTGAATTACCGTCGCTTGCTCGCCAGGCTGTGGAAGCGTTTATCCTGACCGGGAAACAAATCCCTGCCCCGGCGAAAGTTTCTGCCCTTCTTTGCGCACGTGCAGCTTGTTTCGTTTCACTCAAAACTCGCAACGGAGAACTGCGCGGCTGTATTGGAACGATTGAACCGGTGAAGCAATACCTGGCCGAAGAATTAATTGCCAACGCCATTAACGCCGCCACGCGCGATCCCCGATTCGAACCGGTTTCGCCCGGCGAACTGGCGGAGTTGACATATTCAGTTGATATTCTCGGTGCTTCAGAGTCCACTACGTTTGAAGGGTTGGACCCGAAGATCTACGGGGTGATTGTTGAAGACGATTCAGGAAAGCTGCGTGGGTTGTTATTACCGGACATTGCGGGAGTGGAAACAGCCAGGCAGCAGGTGGAAATCGCTGCACGCAAGGCCGGGATCACTCCGGGCACACCTTTGAAGCTTTCGCGCTTTCGCGTGGATCGTTTTCGCGAGCAGTAGGACAGAGACATTCCTGCCTGTCCCCCAGAAAGTCCCTCGAAGCAATCCGTAGGCAGGCAGAGCGGCCTGTTCTACTTAGACGTCCAGGTTCCTGACGTCGAGCGCATTGTCTTCGATGAATTTTCGCCGAGGTTCTACCGCGTCGCCCATTAACACCGTGAAGATCTCATCTGTTTCCACCGCGTCGTCAATCCTCACTTGTAACAAGGTGCGTTTCTCCGGGTTCATGGTTGTTTCCCAGAGCTGCTCGGGGTTCATCTCGCCAAGACCCTTGTAACGCTGAATCGATAAGTCCTTCTTCGCGGCGGCCAGCACTTTCTCGAGCAACGCCTCCCGCGTCGAAATCTCTTCACTGGTTCCATTTGTGCCCGTTATGAAGGGCGGCGCCAGTTTGTCTTCAAGAGTCATGTGGAGTTCGACCGCCTTTTGAAACTCTACGAAGCTTGCAAAATTCCAGTCGATCGCGATATTCAAGCCCGAGGTCGTCGTGGTCTCAATCTCCCACAGACCGTGTTCGTCATCCGTTGTGAGTTCGGTTTTGAAACCTGCTTTAGCCAGCACGCCTTCAACCTTCGCCATCAGGTCGCCGTCTTGAAAGACGTTTCGCAGCGTAGTTCCTTCCTTACGCAGCACGCCCCTCTTTCCGGCAAAAGCCGTTAGCAATGTATCGAGAAGATGCGCATCGCCACCCAGACGCCTCGCGGCACGCTCGCAGTAGCGCTTAAGGTCAACCAGCTTTTCCAATGATTGGGCCAACTCCTTGCCTTCAATATCCTGATTGGCTCCAACTGACTTTACGGTCATGTCGGCGGTGGCCATTCGCATCAAATAGCGGACCATCAAGCTCTCGTCTTTTATGTACTCTTCTTTTTTGCCACGCTTCACCTTGAACAGCGGCGGCTGGGCAACGTAGACATAGCCGCGCTCAACCAGTTCGGCCAT
>DASWDX010000338.1:0-10096 GCA_036395055.1 Pyrinomonadaceae bacterium
AATCGGCATCCGACTTTCTCGCGCGTCCACCGCACAGCGGTCCATCGTGCGTAATTGTGGATGTACAAATGCCAGATCTAAGCGGAATGGATTTTCAGGAAACGCTCATCCAGCAAGGTCGCGAGGAACAACTCGTCTTTATCACCGGACATGGCGACATACCGATGTGCGCGCAGGCGATGAAAGCGGGCGCGGTAGATTTTCTCCGGAAACCATTTCGCGATGACGAGTTACTGGAATGCGTCCAGAAGGCGCTCAGTCGATCCGCCGAGCAGCGATGTCGTAGCGCTGAGAGGGAGAATGCTCGATGTCTTCTTGAGTTGCTAACACCGCGCGAGTTTGAAGTCATGCAGCTGGTCATCACCGGCATGTTAAACAAGCAGATTGCCGGAGAGCTGGGCACGGCGGAAAAGACGGTGAAAGTTCATCGTGGCCGGATGATGCAGAAGCTGCGTCTTACCTCTGTTGCGGAGCTCGTGCGTTTGGTTGAAAAAGCGGATATCGTACCCGCGGCTAGACATGAGACCAAGGTCTAATATGCCTATGGCAAAGGGCGAGTGTAGCCTTGGTTCACTTTGCCTAACCCAAATACCGATGTTATCTGCCTGCTCGACGATGATCTGTCTGTACTAAAGGCGGTTGCCCGGTTGCTCTCGTCGGCCGGTTGGCAAGCGCAACAGTTTAGCGATCCGGAAAAATTCCTGGAGTACGCCAAAATCCACCGCGTTCCCGTGGCAGTGCTGGATGTTTGGATGCCGCTAATGAACGGTCTGGAGGTTCAATCGCGGCTTCGCGAGCTTTCGCCTTCGACTCGCGTCATCATCTTCACCGGAAAAGATGATCCACGCGTTCGTTCCACCGCGTTGAATACTGGAGCATCGGCCTTCCTGACGAAACCTTTTGACGACGAAGAACTCCTCACCGCCATACGCCTTGCGCTCGCTTCGGTAACATGAAAATCTCGTTCCCCAAATACGGCCCAGGCGAGTTGCTTATCACGAAACTAGATGCGCCATCTATCATCTGGTCAATGATGATCGGCTTTTTCGCCGGCCTATGTGGAAGTTATCTTCTGAAAAATCATTTCTGGTTATTGATGATCGCGGTGCTCGGCGTTGTCAGTATCTTGCTTTGCCTCGGCGCGGCCGCGGGTATCTTTCTCAACTGGCGTAAGGTCGCCGGAGCGCCCAGCGCTAAGGAAGCACCCAGCGTCAGCATCAACGAAAACGGGCCGCGAATCACTCCGCAGTGGGATTATCGGCCCAGAAAAGCGCTTCGGGTGCGCGCAGTTCTCGACAGAGCAAGCGCGGAAACTTCCGATGTTTTGAGTCCAGAGCCTTTCATGACAAATAACAATGTCTCGTTCAACGAGAACTCACTTGGAGGCGCAGGTCCTGCGTTTGTTAACATTCGACCCGACGCTGAGGAACTTATGACGACATTGCTCCCGGAAACCGCTGACCCCATTTGCGCCGCGCCCAATGTCGATGACGCGGCTGTTTCGAGGTAAGACTAAGGTCCTATAGACGAGCGAATGGTCGCCACTGAAGATGGGTTCCAATCACAAAAAGACCTAAACCATAAATTGGCTAAACCACAATTCATCACTTATAGACTGTACTGCTTATGAAAAAGTTCTTTATTCTACCGTTCCTTCTGTTCGGATTTGTAACCATTTCGTTGCAGGCCGGACAGGAGGTTTACAAGCAGGTCGCTCCGCCACCACCTGAACTTTACGGACTCGGTTTTTACGGGGCGATCGATATGGGGGCAAATCTCTACCAGAACCGCGGTGGGGACAGAACTTTTACGGATAACATACCGGGTACGGAGGATTTCGGTGACACTCTGACGGTCTCGCCGAAGAATGACGTCGGCTTTTTCGGCGGCGCCAAACTCGGTTACGTCTTTCTCACAGGCGTAGTTCGTCCCACCATTGAAGGTGATTTCTTTTACAACGGCTTTAGGGGTGGCGCCAACTTCACCTTGAGGGATTCGTTTGGTGACGTGCTGGCACAGAGGAACGTGACCACTTGGATCAATTCGGGCGCGTTTATGGGGAACTTCATCTTACGATTCGCATTTGGAAGATTCCAGCCATATGTCGGAGCCGGCGTCGGCATTTATTATGCCGAATCCGCGGGGACCCAGGTTGTGAACCCCGTAACCGGTGTGGTCCCAATCAACACTGGCGGGGGGCAAAGTCATGCGGACCTGGCGTGGCAGATTATTGCCGGCACAGACTATTATTGGACGCCGAAGTTCAGCACCTTCATTGAATACAAATTCCTCAATTACACGAGCACTCAGATCAACACCAATGAGGATCGTAATCTAGCGCAGCAGTTACTGGGCGCGGGCGTGCGGGTCCACTTCTAGACGTAACAGCGAATTTCTCAGATTGGTTAAGTCGATCGGCCTCCTTTAGTCGGGAGGCCGATTTTTTTGAAATCGCAATCGTTAGTTAGTACTGCTGTAGCCCTAAAGTCCTATGGACGTGCCGCAGTAGGAACAACAAAGTTGCGCTCGATCATTGCAAGCAAACTAGTTAAGAACAATGAAACTAATTAAAAACATCCTTATTGGCTCGATCCTTGTCGTCATCACGTTACTTAGCGCTAGCACGGCATCCGCCGATTTAATTGGCGACTCCCGTCGCGCTCTACAGCAGCTTGTGGCGCAGAATCCTGCGGCCGCCAAAGCTAGATCGAAAGCACTCGCGGTCCTTGTGTTTCCGGATGTTGTGAAAGCCGGGTTCATCTTTGGCGCGCAAGGGGGCCAGGGCATCCTTTTCCTGCACGGTCAACCTGGCGGACGCTATCGGACTGTGGCCGCCTCCTATGGCTTGCAAGCCGGTGTTCAAAAGTACGGTTATGCCCTCTTCTTAATGAACCAAAAGGCGGTGGACTGGGTAAACAACACGCGCGGCTGGGAGATTGGCACCGGTCCGAGCGTCGTCATCGTGGACAAAGGGATGGCTCGCACCTTTAGCACTGACACCCTGCATAGCGGGATCTACGCTTTCACGTTCCATCAGCAAGGTCTGATGGCCGGGCTTGGTCTTCAAGGCTCCAAGATCATGAGGATTGACTAGTGACTAATTAATTTTCTCGGATTTGGGCGTCGGCGACGATAGAATCAGCCAAATGAAAACAAGATTGTCTATCTTTGGAGGGGCAGTGTTCGCGACGATCGTCCTTTCGACCCCAGTCCTTTTCGCTGGGCCTGAGCCATACTCGACTTCGAAGGAAGCGGCGCCGCCCACAATTACGCAGAGCGAACCGTGGCATTTTACGATCGCAGCGCCTGGTTGGATGCCAGGCATGACTGGCACAACCGGACTCCACGGGATCGACGCCGATGTAGATATCGACTTCGGCGAGATTCTGCGCCACCTGGACATGATTTTCGCGATGCGGGCGGAGGCAGACAAAGGTCCCTTCCGTATATACGGTGAGTTGATCTACATGAGCCTTTCTGACAGCGCCGATGTGAACGGACTGGTTCAGAAGGTAGATGTGCGAGTGGATCAATACTTGGCTGACGCCGGATTGAGTTGGCGGTTCATCAACCAGCCGCGTTGGTCACTCGACCTGACAACCGGGTCGCATTACACGAATTTGTACGAACGGCTCACCTTGCAGCGGGATACCGTTGCAATCAGTGAGGCGAGCGTACAATTCGTCGACAACATCAGCGCCGCCTTACGCAACCGGCTCAATCAGGACATTTCCAACAGCGACTTTATTGCCAGGCTCAAGAACAAAATCCGTACTGACATTACCAACCGGATCGACAACTCGCTAGGCGGCGAACAGCGTAGGCCGAGTGTTCCAATCGCTCCATTGGGTGGACGTATTCGAGAAGATATTGCCCAACGGGTCGAGCAGTTTATCCAGGTTAAAAAAGCTGAGCTCCGGGCACGCGTAGATGCGCTCGTGGCGAGGGGCGTCGCCCGCCGGGCCGCTGTCGACAGAGTAGTTAACGCGGCAAAGGCGCGGATCGCCAATCAACTCGCATTTCGCCTGGACAGGGCGTTGAACCAAACTTTCTCAAAAGACGAGTACTGGTTCGATCCATACCTCGGACTCCGTGGCCGTTACAACTTTAATAAAGTGTTTTACACGGCCGTGCGCGGCGAGATCGGAGGTTTCGATGTCGGTTCTGAGCTGATGTGGGAGGTCGAGGGAGTAATAGGTATCAACCTCACCCGTTCCATCTTCACTGAGGTAGGTTATCGGGCACTGAGCGTCGATTACAATAACGACGGCTTTCTTTTCGACACGATCACGCACGGTCCGCAAATCACCACCGGAATTACCTTCTGATATCCGTTCGGAATCTTATCATCAACAACCAGATTAAGACTTATGAAATCATTAAGACATATCTTACTCGCCACTATCACGGTCGCGTGCACGGTATTGTTACTCAGCTGCGCCACTACACAGACCAGCACGCAGAACAGAGAGAGCATGCTGGCAGCCTCCGGCTTTAAAACGATCACACCTAAGACGACAGCGCAGCAACAAAAGCTTCAAAACCTTCCGCCGGGAAAAGTCACCATGATCCAGAAAGCCGGCAAAACCTATTACATTTTCCCGGATCCTGCGCACAACCTGGCCTATGTCGGCGGACCCAAGCAGTACCAGCAATACCAGTAACTGCGCGCTGACAACAGGCTTGCAAAGGAAAGTCTCGAAACCGCCGACGTGTACCAGGACGCCGCGATGGAATGGAGTTTATGGGGCGGTTGGGACGTAGGCTTGGGATCATACGAACCAATGGGAGGTCCGGGCCCGTATTAGCGCAAGCTGGGCTGAGCGTCATCTACAAATTTCTGAGCCCAGCTGACTGGGTTCCCTAAGCTACAGAATATCGGGCTTACCTGCCGTATGTTTGGGTGGCTTCCCGGATCGTTTGTTGACGAATTGCCTGTAGCTTTTGGTACTGCGCAGGCGAAAGGATCGCTTTCATTTGAGGATCAGTCTGCTGATGAATGGCTCCGAGCTGTTGAACTTTCTGAATCTTTGACAGTGAGTTGTCTTCCTTGATTGCTTTAACCTTCGGCGCCTCGTCGCGCAGAATAGGCAGGATTTTAATCTTCTGCTGTGGCGTAAGATCAAGTTGCTGCGATATCGCCTCAACCTTTGACATTCCGCCCGCTTTTTGAGCATAGGATGTCGACGCTAACAGAAGGACGCCGGAGCATAGAGCTACTGTGATAAGATAAATGCGCTTTTTCATGTTTTTGTTCTCCTTATTTCTTTGGCCTCCACCGTGGCGAAATGCGGAAACGAGTCAAGCCGAATCGGCGTCCAAGCGCGAGGGGCATAGCCTCGAAGTCCTACAGGCATATCACTGCGTGCACGACAAAATTGCAGTCAGATAAGGATCAGTTGCCGACTTTGTCTATTTCCTTGGCGTTTTCGCGGCGTCGAAGCGTATTGCCCTAAAGTCCTATAGACCGAACCCGTAACAACTGCTAATTGCGGTTCTGTAAACCAACCAAAAACCTCAAAGCCATGAAAACCAACTTCATCAATTCCGTTTTCGCGAGTATCACATTACTCCTCATCACCAGCTGCGCATCAATGACTCAGGCCCCGAGTACGTCACCCTCGGCGACTGTGAGAATTCAGGAGTGGTCGGCTGCCTATTACGGTTCGGCTGCCGCTGGAAAGGGGACTCTGTATTACAACGGCCGGCGGCACCATTTCACCATCTCCGGTCTCGGCGCTGGTGGCATGGGCGGCCAAAAGATCTCTGCCACGGGCAAGGTCTATAACCTGAATAATCTCTCGGACTTCTCCGGAAGGTACCGGGGTGTCAGCCGCGGACTTACACTTATCGAGGGGAAGATGCATGCCAAACTGACGAACGGGAATGGTGTGGTGATGTATCTCGCCGGCCAGACCGAAGGCGTTGCCTCATCGATGGGAGTGCAGGCATTTGAGGTTAACTTAACCGATTGAGGAACGAAACGACGAGGCGTGGCTACAACATCGATCGATGGCTTTTAAGAATGCGACAGTTGTCCGACAGTTGTCGAGATAGCCGTGGTCGATGCCGAGTTATACGCCGTATTGCCCTAAAGTCTTATAGGCATGTCACAGTAGGCCTAGTAAAAAGTATTCTTTGCCACATCAATCAACCAGATAGAACAACTATGAAATCAGCAAAACAGACCTTCTTTGGTGGAATGCTCGTCGTCGCAGTCCTTGCGACTTGGTCTCTCGCCCGAGCGGAAACTCCCAGCACGCCCGGTTCGCCCGGCACGACGACCACCATTGACGGCAGATACCTGCCGCCGCCACCGCAGACTTTTCACGGGGATATTCAACCCAATGCGTATGAGTCCAAGCCCTATTGGTCGGCGCTGGTGACCCCGCCGAAGGGCGCACCCAACATCCTGCTGATCATGACCGATGATGTCGGTTTCAGCGCTCCGAGCACATTCGGTGGCTTGATCCCGACACCGGCTCTGGAGCGCGTCGCCCAGATGGGGCTGCGTTACACCCGGTTCCATACCACGGCGCTTTGTTCGCCGACGCGCGCCGCGCTGCTCACCGGTCGCAATCACCACTCGGTAGCCACCGGCGTCGTCGTAGACCAGGCGACCGGCTACCCCGGTTATAACAGCGTCATCCCGCGCGATGCCGTTGCCATCGGCGAAATACTCCGGCAAAATGGCTATGCCACGTCGTGGTTTGGCAAGGACCACAACACGCCGCAGTGGACGGGAAGCCAGGCAGGGCCGTTCACCGACTGGCCGAACGGGCCGATCAAAGGGTTCGACTACTACTATGGGTTCATCGGCGACGACACGACACAATGGACGCCTGGCAATCTGTTTCGCAATACCACGCCCATCCAGCCGTATCTCGGCCACCCAGGTTGGAATCTGGTTACTGCGATGGCCGACGAGGCGATCGCGCACATCAAGATGCTGAACGAAGTCCAGCCCGACCGGCCGTTCATGGTCTACTACGCGCCCGGCGCCACACATGCGCCGCATCACCCGACTCCGGAGTGGATCAAGAAGATCAGCGACATGCACCTGTTCGACAAAGGCTACGAAGCGGTGCGCCAACAAATTTTCGCCAATCAGAAGAAGTTGGGTGTGATTCCTCAGGACGCGCAACTCACTGCCTGGCCAGCTACCATTCCAAAATGGGACACATTATCCGACGACGCCAAGAAGCTTTATATCCGGGAAGCTGACGTCTATGCGGCCTTCCTTGCCTACACAGATTACGAGATTGGTCGCGTGATTCAGGCTGTCCAAGATGCCGGCAAACTCGACAACACGCTCATCATCTACATCAGTGGCGATAACGGCGCGAGCCCCGAGGGAACGTTGAACGGCACTTACAGCGAGTACGCCGATTTGAACGGTGTGCATCCCTCAGTGGAAATGAACATGAAGTTCTACGATCTCTGGGGCACCAACGAGACTTACTGCCATTATGCGGTCGGCTGGGCCTGGACCTTCGACACGCCCTACCAGTGGACGAAGGAAGTGGCGTCATTCTTCGGCGGCACCCGGAACGGGATGGCCATGGCATGGCCCGCGCGCATCAAGGACAAAGGCGGTATCCGCAATCAATTCCACCACGTCATTGACGTTGTGCCGACGATCCTCGAGGCGGCCGGGTTGCCGGAGCCGGCGATGGTCAACGGCATCGCACAGAAACCGATTGAAGGTACGAGCATGGTATACACATGGGACAAGGCCAACGCGCCGGACCGACGGACGACACAATACTTCGAGATGTTCGGATCGCGAGCGATCTATCAAGACGGCTGGATCGCCTCAGCGCCGCCCGTGATTACGCCGTGGGTTCTCACGATGACCGGGGCCACCAAGGATGTGATGAACGGGTTCAAGTGGGAGTTGTACGACCTGAACAAGGACTGGACGCAATCCAAAGACCTCGCGTCACAGATGCCGGACAAGCTGCGCGACTTGCAGCAAACCTTCACCATGGAGGCGGCGAAGTACAACGTGTTCCCGCTCGACGACTCCCGCGTCTCGCGGTTTATGGGAGAGAAGCCTAACTACGCGCCGGGGCGAACGGTGTTCACTTACTCAGGCGAGTTGAGCAACGTGCCGTTTCCAGGCTCCGCCGGTGCGCCGGATCTGCTGGACAGGTCGTACACCATCACGGCGGACATCGAGGTTCCGGAAGGTGGCGCGGAAGGCTTGTTGGTCACCGATGGCGGTCGCTTCGGCGGTTACGGCTTCTACGTGTTGAAGGGCCAGCCGGTCTTCACTTGGAACCTGATCCAACTTGAAATGGTGAAGTGGCAGGGCAAGGACGCACTCACGCCCGGCAAACACACGCTTGAGTTCGACTGGAAGTATGACGGTCCGGGGCTGGGCAAAGGCGGCACCGGCACGCTCAAGGTGGACGGTAAGACCGTGGACAGCCATCCGATGGCGCACAGTCTCGGCGGTGGCATCCCGTGGTCCGAGACGTTTAGCGTCGGTATTGATACCTGCACTTCTGTGGATGAGAAAGACTATCAAGTGCCGTTCGAGTTTACGGGCAAGCTTAACAAGCTGACGGTGAAGGTCGATCCCAAACAGGTGTCCGCCGAAGAGAAGGCGGCTGTCCAAAAGAAGCAGCGCGACAGACAATAATCCCGTTTCGATTGTGAACTGCGCGGGCTGCTCACAAGAGCAGCCTGCGACTTCACTACGAGGCGGCACAAGACCAATAGGAGAATCGCATGAAACCGACTAACGCAGTCATGACAACGGCATGGGCGGCAGCGTTCGCATTGATGGCTGTTTCAACTGCGACAGCACAGATGGACGATTCCGTCCAGAAGTACGGCCAGGAGTTCAAAGGGAAAATCAGCAGGACCTACGCCGAATCACAAGAATGGTATCCGGAGGCAAAAAAGGCAAAGCCGGGTACGCCCAACGTCTTAATCATTCTTCTCGACGACGTCGGCTATTCGCAGATTGGATGTTACGGCGGGTTAATCCAAACGCCCAACATTGACGCAATGGCGGCCGACGGTCTGCGCTACAATAATTTCCAGACTACGGCCTTGTGTTCGCCTTCGCGTGCCTCGTTGATGGCGGCCAGAAATCCCCACAGAATTGGTTTCGGTTCGCACGCGCTGACCGCTATGGGATTCCCCGGCTACAACGGTATCACGCCGGAAAGCGCAAAATCCGTTGTCAACGATTTTCACCACGCCGGATTTACGACTTACGCGCTTGGAAAATGGGACCACACGCCTTTGACGGAAGTTTCCCAGAGCGGACCGTTTTATCATTGGGCCAGCGGGGAGGGTTTCGACCATTTCTACGGTTTTATGGCCGCTGATGCGGATGATTTTCGATCTCTGCTGTGGGCGGATCACCGACCGACGGAGAATTGGGTGGGTAAACCGGGGTATCATCTTACGACCGATCTTGCGGACAAAGCGATCGACTATTTGACCTCTAACGCCTCGGTGACGCCCGACAAACCTTTTTTCATGTTCTGGGCGCCAAGTGCCATGCACTCTCCCCATCAGGTGGAACAGAAATATATCGACATGTATAAAGGGAAATTCGACATGGGGTGGGACAAGGCGCGTGAAATGATTCTCGAAAACCAGACGAAGATGAAACTTCTTCCTGCGGGCACCAAACTAAGTAAGCGCATTCCCGAAATTGCTGCTTGGGACAGCCTCAACGCCGACCAGAAAAAACTTTACACCCGTCAAATGGAAGTTTTTGCCGGTATGCTTACCCAAACCGATGAACAAATCGGACGGTTGATCGCGACGCTCAAGCGCATCGGGCAATACGATAACACGCTGATCATGCTTCTCTCTGACAACGGCGCGAGCGGAGAGGGCGGGTTGAATGGAACGTTTAACGAATCCCGTGTGCTCAATGCGTTGCAAACATCGCTTGAAGAGAATATGAAGCATTACGACGAGTGGGGAAGCCCCAACACCTATCCTCATTATCACGCAGGGTGGGCCCTGGCTGGCAACACGCCTTTCAAGTACTTCAAACAAATTGTGCACGAAGGCGGCGTGGCCGATCCACTGATCATCACCTGGCCCAAACGCATACAAGACAAGG
>DASWDX010000339.1:0-5219 GCA_036395055.1 Pyrinomonadaceae bacterium
TGGTCATCACTCAACTCCAACCCGTCAGCCTGATCTTCAGCGTTGCGGAAGACTATCTGCCGCAAATCCAACAGCAGTTGCGCCGGGGTAGTCGGCTCCCGGTAGATGCGTTTGATCGGGCCCAGTCAAAAAAGATTGCCACGGGAACTCTGCTTACGTTTGACAACGTGATCGACACCACCACCGGCACCGTCAAGCTGAAAGCAACTTTTCCCAATAACGACAACGCGCTTTTCCCCAACCAGTTTGTCAATGCGCGCCTACTAGTCACCATGCAACGTGGAGTCACTCTAATTCCCACCGCAGCTATTCAACGCAACACCCAGGGAGCATTTGTATACCTCGTCAAACCTGATCAAACGGTCGCAATGCAGACTATCTCAGTCGGCACAACCGATGGTGATGTGGCGGCTGTCGAAGGTGTGAACCCCGGCGACACAATCGCTGTTGACGGATTCGACAAACTGCAAAACGGAGTCAGAGTAACCGCGCTGCCGAGCCCGGCCACTGCGAACGGGAGAATGGCCCCATGAGTCCTTCTCGCCCCTTCATTCTTCGGCCCGTCGCAACTTCATTGTTGATGGCGGCAATCCTGCTCGCAGGTATCGTTGCCTATAAGCAACTGCCAGTCTCGGCGCTGCCGGAAGTTGACTACCCGACAATTCAGGTGCTGACGTTTTATCCGGGAGCGAGTCCTGACGTGATGGCTACTGCCATCACCGCGCCCCTCGAAAGGCAGTTCGGACAGGTACCCGGTCTCAGTCAGATGACCTCGACGAGTTCAGGCGGCAGTTCGGTCATCACCTTGCAGTTTTCGCTCGACCTCAATATTGATGTCGCCGAGCAAGAGGTACAGGCTGCGATCAATGCCGCCCAGAGCGTTCTACCCAGCGATCTCCCAACTCCGCCCATTTATAGCAAGACCAATCCGGCAGACGCGCCGGTCATGACATTAGCGCTCACCTCGAACACCATCCCGCTGACGCAGGTGGAAGACCTGGCGGACACTCGGCTAGCTCAGAAGATTTCACAATTGCCGGGTGTGGGGCTGGTGAGCATCAGTGGCGGCCAGAAACCGGCTGTTCGTATTCAAGTAAATCCCACGGCCCTCGCTTCCTACGGTATCAACCTGGAAGATGTACGAAGCGCGCTGCAAGCGACAAGTGTTAATCAGGCCAAGGGTAACTTTGACGGGCCCCATCAGTCGTATCAAATCAACGCCAACGATCAACTCCTGACGAGTAAAGATTACCGGCCAATCGTGGTTGCCTATAACAACGGCGCGCCGGTGATGCTGTCAGATGTGGCGAGCGTGGTTGACGGCGCGGAAAACGTAAAGCAGGCGGCATGGATGAACAAAGCGGGGTCCCCGTCGGGGCAGCCCCGATGGGGTGCTAGCGTGCCCGCCGTCATCGTCAACATTCAGCGGCAACCCGGCGCGAATATAATTCAGGTCGTAGACAGTATTAAGACACTCCTGCCGCAACTACAGACCACCTTGCCGCCCACCATTCAACTCTCGGTCTCGACTGATCGCACCATCACGATTCGCGCCTCAGTCAAAGATGTTCAGTTCTCGCTCATGCTGACCGTGGCGCTCGTAGTGATGGTGATCTTTCTCTTCCTGAGGAATCTTTCGGCGACGATTATTCCGAGCGTCGCTGTGCCGCTGTCTCTCGTCGGGACATTGGCCGTGATGTATCTGTTCGGGTACAGCCTGAACAATCTGACTCTTATGGCTTTGACGATCTCGACGGGCTTCGTGGTGGACGATGCGGTCGTGATGATTGAGAACATCGTCCGCTATATCGAAGAGGGCGAAAAACCGATGCAAGCGGCATTGAAGGGGGCCGAGCAGATCGGCTTCACCATTGTGTCGCTGACCATTTCACTGATTGCCGTGCTCATCCCGTTGCTCTTTATGGGCGACATCGTCGGGCGCCTTTTCCGTGAGTTTGCCATCACCCTCAGCGTAACAATTCTCATCTCGGCTGTCGTCTCGCTAACGCTTACTCCCATGATGTGCTCAAGATTGCTGCGCGCGAAATCCGAAGCTAAGCAAGGGAGGTTTTACCGTGCGTCGGAGAACGTATTTAAAAGAATCATAGACTTCTATGGCGAGACCCTGGGGTGGGTTCTTAAGTTTCGCGTCGTGACCCTTCTGGTGGCGGCGGCGACACTTATCATCACGGTCTGGCTCTACTTCATTGTTCCCAAAGGATTCTTTCCCGTACAGGACACAGGCGTCATCCAGGGCATCTCCGAAGCATCGCAGACCATTGCTTTTCCGGCGATGGCTGAGAAACAGCAGGCACTCGCCCAAGTCATCCTTAAAGATCCGGCAGTCGAAAGTCTCTCATCTTTCATCGGTGTGGACGGCACAAACACAACACTCAATAGCGGGCGGATTCTGATCAATCTCAAACCGATCGCTGAGCGCAAGATAAACGCGACGGATCTGATGCGCCGCTTGCAGCCCGAATTAAACAAAGTGGACGGAATCACTCTTTACATGCAACCAGTGCAGGACCTGACGGTTGAAGATCGGGTTAGCCGCACACAGTATCAATACAGTCTTGAAGACCCCAATGCGGACGAGTTGAACACTTGGACCGCGCGCTTCGTGGAGAAGCTGAAGACGCTGCCGCAGCTTCAGGACGTGGCGACCGACCAGCAGATGCAAGGCTCGCAAACCACGCTTGTCATAGATCGCGTGACGGCTTCGCGGCTGGGGATCACACCGCAGGTAATCGACCAGACACTCTATGACGCCTTCGGCCAAAGACAGGTCTCGACCCTCTTTACCCAATCGAATCAATACCATGTCATCATGGAAACGCTGCCGGACTTTCAGAAGAACCCGGCAAAACTCCAGGACCTCTACGTTCGCTCAGCGAGTGGCGGCTCAGTGCCTCTCAGCACGTTCACGCATTTTGAGTCGGGGAGCGCGCCGCTCTCTATAAACCATCAGGGACAATTCCCCGTCGTCACGATCTCGTTCAATCTCGCGCCGAACGCATCGCTGGGCGAGGCCACCACGGCCATTGAGCAAGCTCACAAGGAGCTGGGGATGCCGCCGAGTATTCAGGCTGAATTTCAGGGCACAGCCGCATCGTTCAAAGCTTCCCTGACAAACGAGCCGCTTCTTATTCTGGCGGCAATCATCACGGTTTACCTCGTCCTCGGCGTTCTTTATGAGAGCTATATTCACCCGCTCACGATTCTCTCCACCCTGCCCTCGGCTGGAGTAGGGGCGATTCTGGCTCTGCTGCTTTTCCGGGCGGAACTGACCGTAGTGGCGATCATCGGCATCATCCTACTGATCGGCATCGTCAAGAAGAACGCGATCATGATGATAGATTTCGCACTCGACGCCGAGCGCAATCATGGGAAGAGTCCGTCGGACGCGATTTACGAAGCCTGCCTGCTGCGCTTTCGCCCCATCATGATGACCACGATGGCGGCCCTCCTGGGCGCTTTGCCGCTGGCGTTCGGCTCTGGAACCGGTTCCGAATTGCGACGACCACTCGGCATCGCTCTTGTCGGCGGCCTGATGGTGAGCCAGTTACTTACTTTGTACACAACCCCCGTTATCTATCTGTTCTTCGACGCCGTTGCGAGAAGGATATCCGACTTTCGCAGCAGACGCGGAACAGCAGCGAAAACTGCTGCGGAGTCGGCATGAGTCTCTCCTCTCCATTCATTCATCGGCCTATAGCCACAGTCCTGTTGACGGTGGCAATTGCCCTGGCAGGAGCCGTCGCCTTCCAGCTGCTCCCGGTTTCACCGCTGCCGCAAATAGACTTTCCGACCATCTCGGTGCAGGCGAATTTGCCGGGGGCCAGCCCTGAAATCATGGCCTCTTCAGTCGCGACACCGCTGGAGCGACAGCTCGGTCACATTGCCGGCGTCACGGAGATGACATCGTCTAGTTACCTGGGCTCAACCAGCATTACCTTGCAGTTCGATCTGAACCGTGACATAGACGCCGCCGCCAGAGACGTTGAAGCCGCCATCAATGCTGCTTCGGGTTACCTGCCTGCTAACCTGCCCAACAATCCGACCTACCGAAAAGTGAATCCCGCAGATTCGCCAATCATGATCGTGGCGCTGACTTCGGACACTTACGATCAGGGCAGGCTCTACGATGAAGCCTCAACGGTCCTGCAACAGAAGCTTTCGCAGGTTCAGGGTGTGGGCCAGGTAGTCGTCGGCGGCGCTTCGTTGCCGGCGGTGCGCGTTGATGTGAAACCCACCCAATTGAATGCCTACGGGCTTGGCCTGGATGATGTTCGCAACCTGCTCATTCAACAAAATGCGAACCGGCCGAAGGGACAGATAGCAAACGAGACGACTACTTCAGACCTGGCCACAAACGATCAGCTATTCAAGGCCGCGGAGTACCGGCCGCTTATCGTCAGCTACAGCAACGGTGCTGCGGTTAAGCTCTCGGACATCGCAAACGTGCAGGATTCGGTTGAGAATCTGCGGTCGGCGGGAGTCGCAAATGGAAAGCCCTGCGCGCTGGTAATAATTTTTCGCGAGCCAGGCGCTAACATCATCAACACCGTAGACAACATCCGCGAAGCTCTGCCGCAACTCAAGGCCTCTATTCCGTCGGCCATCGATCTCACGGTGATGATGGACCAGACTACGACCATCAGGGCGTCCGTGTGGGACGTAGAACGCACCCTGTTGATCTCGATCGGGCTGGTGATTCTGGTCGTGTTCATCTTCCTGCGAAACCCGCGCACCACAATCATTCCCGCCGTAGTGGTCCCTGTTTCTTTGATCGGCACGTTCGGCGTGATGTATCTCTTCGGCTACAGTCTCGACAACCTGTCGTTGATGGCGTTGACGATTTCGACCGGCTTCGTAGTGGACGACGCGATTGTGGTCATTGAAAACGTCACGCGACACCTCGAACAAGGATTGGGCCCGATGCAAGCTGCTCTGCTCGGTGCTCAAGAGATCGGTTTCACCGTCCTCTCAATCAGTATTTCGCTGGTTGCAGTCTTCATTCCGATACTGCTGATGGGCGGCATCGTCGGGCGCCTTTTCCGCGAGTTCGCCGTGACCCTTTCGGTAGCAATTCTCGTTTCGCTCGTTGTTTCACTGACTACTACACCGATGATGTGTTCGCGGCTCCTGAAGCTCCGGCGACCGGAAGATCACGGACGACTCTACCAGGCGAGCGAGCGGGTGTTCGCGTGGATACT
>DASWDX010000340.1:0-11778 GCA_036395055.1 Pyrinomonadaceae bacterium
ACCTACATTCGGAATCAGCGCGAGCATCATCGCAAGAAGACTTTTCAGGAGGAATATTTGGAGTTCTTGCGCGAGAATGGTATTGCCTACAACGAACGATATCTGTGGGGATGATTCAATCGTCGCTGACGCGACGAAATGCAAGATATGTCTTTCGATCCCGGCGTTGAAACGCCGGGCTAAACTCATGCCGACGCTACGCGTCGAGGACCCGGGCCGTTTGCTGTTTTTTGCTGCCCACTGCTGACTGCCCACTGCCCACTGCTCCAGCTATTTACTATTCACGATTTACGATTTACTATTCCGCCGTCTTCGTCACAGACTGGCTCACGCCTCGCGCCTCGCATTCTCACGCATCGAGTGAGCCGTCATTGCTAATTTTTTCAACCAGGCATGCCCCCGTTTCATGTTTGCTGCTGTTTTGTTCTCATTGATGCTGCGGGCGCAAAGCCGGAGAATTTCCTTTTAAGATTAGGAGACTCACCATGGACGATCAGATTGAATCTGGCGACTCGAATCAGTCGCAACGAAACGAAGCGATCCCTCCCGACCTCTATTCTGCGCGGGTTACTGGTAGCCGAGAGACCCTTGCCAAGCTCATGCAGACGTTCGAGCTGGATGTAGGCTGCCGGCATCCGGAGATCGAGGCCAACCCTGATCGGACAGCTACTCTACTTGTGTACGCCACCAAAGAGCGCATCCGCGAACTCCAGGACGCGGGTTACAAAGTCGAGACCGTGGAGAACGTTTCGGAACTCGGCCGGCAACGCCAGAAGGAAGTGGGCAAGGGCGACCGGTTCGAAGGTGGACGCGTTGCGCCTCGCGGACTCGGCGAAAAACCGGGTCAGGGCAGGAAGGGAGGGTCGGGGTCATGACTTTCTTGAATGTTGTCGAGATCGAGTCGGCATTGAACGGCCTCGCGGCGACCTATCCGAATATCAGCCAGCTAATCACGCTCCCGAACTTTACTGCGGAGGGCCGCCAGAGTCACGCGCTACTGATCGGAACCAGGAAGGGGTGTCCGGCAGCGGGCGTGCTGATCATCAGCGGTGCGCATGCCCGCGAGTGGGGTGGTCCTGACATCTGCATTAATTTCGCGACCGACCTGCTCGAGGCTTATTCGGGCGGCACGGGACTCGTCTACGGCGGTACGTCATACACAGTCGCCCAGATCAAGTCGATCATCGAGCGGGTCGACGTGATTGTCTTTCCCGACATCAATCCCGACGGCCGCCACTACAGTCAGAACACGTTCGCGATGTGGCGAAAGAATCGAAACACCGCCAGCAGCGGTGGGCAGGCAAGCAAGATCGGGGTTGACCCGAATCGCAATTACGATTTCCTGTGGGACTTCAATACCACATTCGACCCGGCCGCACAGGCCGGTCTCACGCTTGCTTCCACGGATCCATCCAACGATCTCTTCCACGGAACGGCGCCCTTCTCTGAGGCCGAAACGAAAAACGTTCGCTGGTTATTCGAACAGTATCCCCACATCGGTTGGTTCATGGATATCCACTCGTACGGAGGAGACATTCTGCATGCGTGGGGTGACGACACGAACCAGGCGAGCGACCCGGACAAGAACTTCACAAACCCCGCCTGGGACGGAAAGCGAGGACTCCCGAGTGATGCTTATGGTGAATATATCGGCGCCTGCGACTTGGCGACCGCAGCGTCTGCGGGAAATGCCGTGAGTGCTGCCATTGCTGGAGTTCGCGGGGAAACTTACGCCGTGGCCCAGGCCTTTTTTCTTCCGAGCTGGGGAAGCACCTACCCCACATCCGGGGCCAGCGACGACTGGGCAACCAGCCGCTATTTTGCGAATTCTGCAAAGAAGAAAGTCCGCGCCTACTGCGTCGAGTTCAATCGAGTGAAGACATTCTTTCCCTCGTGGGCTGACATGGAGCCGATCATCCTCGATGTCGATGCTGGTCTGATCAGTTTCTGCCTGAAGGCCGTGCCGGCGCTTTCGCTTCCTACATGGTTGTGCCACCTGGGCCGATGGTGGAACGAGGCAATCTGGCATCGAGTCTTTCCGCCTGAGCTTTGGGGTCCGTATGGGCCGTGGGAACGAATCCGACGCGTCGTCGAATCTATTTTGATTCCCATCATCCGGCCCTTCATGCGCAACTTTCGCGGACGCTCACGTGAGCCGCATGATTGATCGCTAAACTCCTTTCGCACCGTTTGTTGCGTTGATCCCCATGGGTTTCTCATTGACTCTCGCGGTTCACAGCCGGGCCAGCACTTCCGATGCTTGCCTTCTGACCCATGCGTTGGCTAAACCAGGAGGCTATCAAAAATGACCACGGTCTTTGTTCGTCAACCTTCACCGACCTAAAGGATTATCGCGAAGCCGTATGCAATAGGATTCGCAAGTTGGGTGCCATCGATGTTTCGATGGAGAACTTCGGCTCCCGAGATGAACGACCGAAAGATGAGTGTCTGAAACTTGTCAGAGAAAGCGACACTTTCGTTGGCATCTACGCGCACCGATACGGATTCATCCCCGATGGCGATAGTATTTCTCTCACCGAAGCTGAATACGATGCCGCAACTATAGCAAACGTTCCCCGGTTTATTTATTTGGTTGATGGGGCGTTGATTGAAACTGGAGACTGACAGGCACGCTGGCAATTCTGCCATTCATTATTGCAAACTGGGCGGAGCGCTGACAACTTTCGACTATTGGGTCGTACTCCAGCCGGTCGAACCGCTTGGGCAGGAACCCCCTCATGAGCCGTCAATGTTTCATTCCGGGTTTTTTTACTTGGAAAGGATCGTGACGCTTTCGAGGCTGGCTTTTGAAAGATTATGAGCACAAAATGGTCCAAGCCTCATTTCGGACCTGACCATCGTTTCCTCATCTGAATGAATATTCAAAAATTCTTATTTAATATTTGCCCATCGGCCAATTTGATGGTATAAGATGCATGTTATCGTTAACTTATATTCGATGAGCGTGAAGAAACAGGCTAAAAGACAGGTAACCTTGGCCGATATAGCCACTCTGGCGGCGGTGACGCCGATGACGGTTTCGCGCGTCATTAATGCTTCCGGATACGTTCGAGTAGAGACACGCGAGCGCGTTCTGCGAGTCGTCCGCGAGATGAACTACCGCCGGAATGGCCTGGCGCGCGGCCTGAAACGCCAACGTACGGAAACGATCGGTTTGGTGATTGGCGATATTGCGAATCCCTTCTCCGCCGAGTTGAGTCGAGGAGTACGTGAGGTGCTGGAGAAGCGTGGCTATACTCTCTTTATCTGCGTTAGTGAACACTCCGCAAAAGAAGATGTGCAGGCTTTCGAATCGCTAGCTGATCACAGGGCCGATGGCCTCATCGTCGCGACCCGGTCCTGCAAGAGTGGCGACGAAAGACTCAGGGAACTGATTGACTCCGGGATTCCTGTATCTTTGATCGGTCGAGACTTTCGCCATCCACATGCGGACTTAGTATCAGCCGACAATCTTAAAGGTGGCTACGAGGCCACTAAGCACTTAATTGATTTAGGCCATGAGCGCATCGGTTTCATTGGAGTTTCTTTGACAAAGAGCCTTGGATTGAGACGGTTCCAAGGGTACCAGGAAGCGTTGAATGAGCATCGCTTGACACTCGATGAGAGCTTGATTGTCGGCGGTGGTGGAAGCGATCAGATGCCGGGATACTCTACCGAGGAAATGGGATTCGCGGGCATGACCAAGCTCCTGCGCCTGAAGAAGCGGCCCACGGCCGTCTTCGCGCGCAATGATTTCACTGCGATTGGCGCGTTGAACGCAATCAAACAGGCGGGGCTGCGCATACCGGAAGACATCGCCGTGGCCGGTTACGACGACATTCCGTTGGCTTCCCACGTTGCGCCCACGCTAACTACTGTGCGACAGCCGACACGCGAACAGGGCCGTCTGGCGGCAAGATTTTTGCTGCGGCGCATTGAAGAAGATCGCGAGCGTCCGCGTGAAGAGAAAACGTTTGATTGCGAATTGATCGTTCGGCAATCCACAGCACCAGCAAAATGATTGTTTGCCGGCGGGCAAACAGAGTGAGACCGACTGCTAAATTCGGGAAACGCCTGACGAACAGCTGCCCGAGTGGCAAGGTAACTTTCGTTCTTTTGTTCCGGAAATTCATGTTAGCGATAACATACGTGAGGTTGAATTCAAGCGACTTTTCGGCGAGTTCGCGCGAATCAACGTTCTAGCGTCTGGTATCGAAAGACCCACCTGAAGCGAAGGAGATTACTGCCATGGTACGAATGAAATCACAATGCAAGGCTTTTCTCTCGGTGTTGAACCGGCTTTCTGGATGCGCGATCGGGGGCGCGGCAAAAGTGATGCTGAGCCGCCTAATGTTGCCGGCGGCGCTGTGTCTAATCTTCTCAGGAGCAGCGGCGGCGCAACAGATTAATGCTTCAATCGCCGGCACCGTGACGGACGAGGCCAGAGGCGTGATTCCCAATGCGTCCGTCGTAGTTGAAAGCGCGCCACTTGCGGTGCACCGGACGGCTACCACAAACGCCGACGGTTATTTCATTGTGGCCAACCTACCGGTAGGTGTGTACCGAGTCGCGGTTGATGCCGAAGGCTTCGGTGGTTTCAGTCAGTCCAACATCAAACTCGACGTTGGCAATACGCTCTCGCTGACGATCGTGATGGGCGTCAAACAGATCACTCAGCAGGTTGAAGTTGCCGAACAGATTTACCAGACAATCAACAAAGACAATGCGAACGTCGAAACTCTAATCTCGGGTACGCAGGTAACCGAGATTGCTCTCAACGGTCGTAACTGGGCCCAGCTAATCAACCTGGCGCCGGGCACCAGCGCTATAAACAATGACTCTCAGCAGGGCACAAATGTGCGTATTGATGACACGGCAATTAATGGGTTGCGGCGGCGTACCGCGCCAACGCTCGATGGCATCAGCAACGTCGACCACGGATCGGTAGGTACGCTGGTCAACAATATCAGCGTTGATGCGATTCAGGAATTCAAGCTGGTCTCGAGCCCTTACAGCGCAGAGTATGGTTCACAGGCTGGCCCCTCGATTAATGTCGTTACCAGGCGGGGCACCTCAGAGTTTCACGGCTCGCTATTTGAATTCCTGCGCCACGATAAGCTGAATGCCTATTCCTGGGAGAGCAAGCAGGTGACGAGCGGCGAACCGCCCAAATCTTATTTGCGCTTTAATAACTTCGGCGGTTTTGTTGGTGGGCCGTTGTACAAGAAGAAATTGTTCTTCTTTGGCGGACTGGAATACAAGCTGCCGCGCACGGGCAGCACGGTCAGCGAAATAGTACCAACCGACGCAATGAGAAGAGGCGACTTTAGTTTCTTTCTGCCGACCGGCTTACCGGCCAATTACACTTGCGCCACAGCCATCCCGGCAGGCAACACGCCGGGCAAGTTCATTCTCTGCGACAAATCAGCTTCGACAACCGGAACGCCTTTCGCCAACAACATCATTCCCTCCGCCAAGCAGTCGCCCAACGGGATAGGCCTGATGAAATTATGGCCGCGGGCAAATGCCGGGCTCGATCGCTTCATTGGCGCGCCTATAGTCAGACGCACCGTGCGGCAGGAGTTGCTGCGAGGAGACTATCAATACAGCGAGAATGTTAGCTTTTTCGTGCGCTGGCTACGCGACAAATTCGATTCCGACAATCCGCTCGGATCCACGTTCGACAATCAGGTGTTACCGATCGCTCCCGACAATCACATACGGATTGGCAAGACCTTTCTGGCCAGTTATACCCATGTCATAAACCCTAATCTCATCAATGAGGCACTATTGTCGTGGCAGCGAAACGATCAGGCGGTCAACTATCAGGATGAAGCGCAGATCGCACGCAGCACGTACGGCATCAACTTCGCGGAAATCTTTCCGGAGAACAGGCTGAACAAGATCCCGGAATTTTCAGTGCAGGGCTATTCCACTCTGAGCGGCAACGGCCTGCCCTACACCATCGAGGCCCGCAGTTGGGAGGTGCGCGATAACGTGACCTGGGTGCACGGCGATCACCTCTTCAAGTTCGGCCTGCTATACGTCAACAGCAACAAGAATGAAAACACGCGTGTGCGCGACGGCGGTACTATAACTTACAGCACGGGCTCGACAGCCGGCACTGCATTTCGACCTCAGGACAGCGGCAATGCTTTGGCTAATCTGCTGCTTGGAGCCTATACGCGTTACACTGAGACCTCGAATACGACCACCGCGCCGGCCGCTTACGATCAGTTTGAACTTTACCTGAACGATCAGTGGCATATGAACAGGCGCCTGAATGTGACGTTTGGCTTGCGCATGCAGTACATTCCCTGGCCCAACACCAGTCTGGGCAACATTGTTGGTTTCGATCCCAGTCGCTTTGATCCGGCCAAGGCACCTCTGGGCAGTAACATTTCCGGCGGCGTAATTAATCTGACGGCGGATCCCACCGGACAGCTAACGCGCGCGCAGGGGTTCTTTGATCCCTATAACGGCCTGGTCCTGCCGAGGACACTGCAGGTAACCGATCCAAATCTGCAACGCTTGAGAACCGATCGCCCGAGCGCTCTGGCTGACAGTGGCGGCCCTCTTTTTGCGCCGCGCCTTGGGTTCTCCTGGGATCCCTTTGGGAATGGCAAAACAGTGATACGCGGTGGCGCCGGCATCTATTATGACCGGACGCTTCTGAATCCTGTGCGCGATGCCGGTACCAACGCGCCTTTCGCAACTGTCGCGACGATCACGAACGGAAGACAATTCACGACACCAGCGAATTTGTCCGGCCTCAGCGGGTTTAATAATCCGCTGGATACAATCGGCTCCTCGGGCACGGGAAAGCCGCTGGTCCAGGCACTGACCGTTTTTGATTTTGACATGCCTCCTGGAGCCGTCTACGGCTACAGCCTGGGCGTACAGCGCGAATTGCCGGGAAGGTTCGTGATTGATGTCAGTTATGTTGGTAATCAAGCGCGTCACCTAACGCACCGCCGCGACCTGAACTTCGTCTTACCCAACGTTGCACTGGCTCGAAATTCTTCAGGCAACTTCATTAATGCAAACACGGATACGGTGCGGCAGTATTTGGGATACAGCACCATTCGCTCGCAGGAAAACAGCGGCTCCTCCAGTTACAACTCGTTGCAGATCAGCGCGCAACGCCGAGTCTCGCTCGGCTTGACGACGAGCATTGCATACACCTGGAGCAAAGCCTTAAATAATTTCGACACGGAGACGTCTGACTTGCGCACGCCATTTGATGCGAGCCTGGACAAGGGCAACGCCAGCTTTGACCGGCGCCACGTGTTCGCGATGAGCTATGTTTACGCGCTGCCGTTTTTCGAGGAACGACGTGGCCTGACGAAACAGCTATTGGGTGGCTGGCAAGTGTCAGGAGTAGTAACTTTGCAAACCGGGCAATTCGTCAACATCACGGGCGGTAGTCGCGCCTCGACCTCTCCTAGCAACGGCTATGGCAGCAATCTCGATCTGGTGGGGGACTGGCGCGCAGTGCCAGGTGGACAGACGGCAACTCCGGTATTTGACTCGAGCGGCGCCTATGTCAGCGGTGGCTGGATCAATCGCGCCGCATATGTACCACGCACCGGTCTCATCGGGAACGTAGGACGCAACCTGATTGAGCTGCCCGGTACTGAGAACTTTAACCTGACTTTGATGAAGCGTGTAACGCTGAACGAAAAGTTCAAGCTGCAACTGCGGGGTGAAGTCTTCAATCTCTTCAATCATCCCAACTTCCGGACGTTGGTGACGAACTTCAGTGCGTCCAACTTTGGCGCTCTGACGCAGACAGATGATCCGCGCGTCTTGCAGTTTGGTTTGAAGATCTTGTTCTAGCAGAAAACCAACACGATCCACGAACCGCCACTAAGCAAGCACGAAGAAGACAGTCAATTTGAGCCCTTTCGTATTATTTTCGTAGATCGTTTCTCTGCTCGTTGCCGCTTCGCGGCTGGTATAACGCAACCATTAGTCGGCTAATCATCGAAGTCGAGGCATGCCGGGCGCACAACGAATGGAAGTGATCGCGACGGAGGCAGGGTTCAAACTGCAGGGCCTGCGCTGGTGGATCGTCGGGCTCATCTTTCTTGCCACCTTGATCAACTACATCGATCGTTTGACGATCTCCGTGTTGGCTCCCGTGATCACGCGCGATCTGGGTTTATCGAATACTGAGTTTGGCGGCATAGTGACCTGGTTTCTGCTTGCCTACACGATCAGCCAGGGCCTTTCCGGTAAGTTGTATGATCGCATCGGTACGCGCCTGGGCTTCACCTTCTCAATTATTGTCTGGTCAGTGGCGGCCATGGCCCACGCGTTCGCGCGGGGACTCGGCAGCCTGAGCCTGTTTCGATTCGTCCTTGGTTTCGGCGAAGCCGGCAACTGGCCTGGTGCCGCCAAAACCGTCGCCGAATGGTTTCCCATAAAGCAGCGCGCTTTCGGAATGGCGATATTCAATAGTGGAGCGGCGATTGGCTCGATCATCGCGCCTCCGCTGATCGTGTGGCTGGCTCAAACCTATAACTGGCAAACGACGTTTCTTGTCACCGGCTCGCTGGGCTTTTTATGGCTCCTGCTATGGCTAGGGTTCTATCAGACGCCGGATCGTCACCGTTGGATCACGCCCGAGGAACTCACGCTTATCCGCGCCGGACAGACACCTGAGGATAGTCAGATCGCATCCTCCATCGTTGCCGCGGAGGCATCGGTTGCGACGGTCGAAGACATAGCGATCTCAGCACCGCCAGGAGATTTGGCAGCCGAGGGTGCGCCACGCTGGCGTGAGTTGCTGCGTTATAAGCAAGTGTGGGCCATCGTGCTCGCGCGTTTCCTGACGGATCCGATTTGGTGGCTCTACATTACCTGGCTGCCGAAATATCTAGCCGACGTGCGCGGCTTCAGTTTGACGAAGATTGGACTGTTCGCCTGGGTTCCCTTCGTAGCGGCGGACGCGGGCAGCCTGACCGGCGGCTGGATGTCTGGCTACTTAATTGGTCGAGGCTGGAGTGTGGATCGTGCGCGGAAAGGTGTCATCCTGGTCGCCGCGCTATTAATGCCTGCCGGCATTGTCGCAGCGTTCGTTAATAACCCGATGACGGGGCTGGCGCTCATCGGCGTGGTCCTGTTTGGCTTTCAGGTTTGGATCAATAACGTGCAGACCCTTCCCAGCGATTTCTTTTCTGATAGGGCGGTCGCGTCCGTGGCCGGCCTGGGAGGCACAGGAGCAGGCATTGGTTCAATGATCTTTATCTTTACCACAGGTTGGGTTGTGGACCACTTTTCTTATGTGCCGATCCTGGTGGCAGCCGGGTTGCTGGCGCCGCTCGGCACGTTGACTCTATTCATGCTCACCGGACCCATCCGGCGCGTTCAATTGAAAAGACCGCTGGGTTCGGTGACCGCTTAAAACTTTAGAGGAGTTTTCATGCAGAACTTGTTGGATCTAACAGGAAAGGTCGCGCTGGTCACTGGCGCGTCATCGGGGATCGGACGCGCGACCGCAGAAGTGCTCGCGGACTGTGGCGCCGCTGTCGCGATTAACTATCACCAGAATAAAAAGGGCGCGGAAGAGGCAGGTGCCGCAATTGAAGCGAAGGGAGGACACTCTGTCGCTATTCAGGCAGATGTGACACGAGCGGCCGACGTGCGCCAACTTGTCAATCGCGCCACTCAGGAACTGGGCCCGATAAACGTACTTGTCAACAATGCGGGCTCCCTTGTTGAACGGCTGAAGCTTCTGGAACTCACCGAGGAGCGCTGGGACTACGTGATCGATCTAAATCTTAAGAGCGCGTTCTTATGCGCCCAGGCCGTGGCCCCTTCGATGATGGAACGCAAGGAGGGTGCAATCATTAATGTGTCTTCGATTGCCGGGCGAAACGGGGGCGCGCTCGGCTCTATCCATTATTCAACCGCTAAAGGTGGTCTTATTACATTCACAAAGGGTCTGGCCAAGGAACTGGCAGCCTACGGTGTGCGCGTCAACGCAGTGTCACCCGGAGTTGTAGATACCGCCTTCCACGAGACTTTCTCGACTCCCGAAATGATGAAGGGCTACGTGGCAGCGATTCCGCTTGGGCGCGTTGGCACACCGGTTGAAGTCGCCCGCGTCATCGCGTTTCTGGCTTCAGGCGCAGCAAACTTCCTGGCCGGCGAGACGATCGAGATCAATGGTGGGATGCTGATGCTATAGGATTCTCGTAAAGCAGACTGTTAATTTGCAGGTACTGGCTCAATTTGAATCTTTAGGTCCGAAGGACCAACAGTTAGTAGCCCCGTCCGTGAGGGCGGGGAACTCCATCCTTCCGAAGGCCTCGGAGGCTCAAAGAGCCGGCACAAACCATGTCGCACCTTCGGCGTTTACGCAGCTAACCGTACATCACCCCGCCCTCACGGACGGGGCTACTAACTGTTGGTTCTTCGGACCTAAAGCACGCTCGCAATTGAGACGAATCCGCACCGTTTTGCGTGCCGTTCGGAGGTCGGCTTGAATGAGTCGTCGCAAACTAACAGTCTGCGTTACACGACCGCCTTTCGCTTTTATCTATGACCAAAGACTTTCGTAAACTCCGTGCCCTTCTGTTGGCCTGCACCCTTCTGTCCGGGATGTTGTTGCAACTACTCACGCCGCTTGGCTGGACGAACGCGTTCGCTCAAGACACACGCGAGCTGCAAAAAGAGGCCACCCCCACACAGGCGAAGAAAGGTCCTCACCCGCTCACGCGTTTGATGCAGACCGCGAACTCACGTATGCGCCCGGAACTCCTTAGTCAGCATCCGCGCGTTTACGTTACCGACTCCGAACTCGAAGTCCTGCGCCGTCGCGCGCGCACAACTCACAGGGATGTTTGGCAACTCGCGCTGCAACAGATCCGCGCAGTCAAAGTCGCACCGCCACCGCCGCCTGCCGAAGCAAGGCGTGGCCAGAACGAAGTTGGCATCGGCATTGCTGAAGCTGCGCTTGCTTACAAGATTGAAGGCGATAAGAAATATCTGGAAGCTGCGAAGCGTTACATGGATGCGGCTGTCTCCTATGACGTCTGGGGTTACAGCTACAATAAGCCGAACGTCGATCTCGCCGCAGGCCACCTTCTTTATGGCATGGGCTGGGGATACGACCTGCTCTATTACGATCTGACCGGGCAGGAACGTGCCCGGTATCGTGATAAATTAGTCCGTCAGGCAGGGTTCCTATTTGATTACTTCAAACCGAAGCCAGGCAAAACCTACGCTTACAGCCAGAACCACACCTTTATTCCGATCGCCGGCCTTGCGGTCACCGCTTACGCGCTCTATGACGAAGTAGACGACGCTCCGCAGTGGGCAGCTCTGGCACGCGCTATTTACGGCCGCGTGCTCGAAACTTATTCGACCGATGGCTATTACTACGAAGGCTTCGAGTACTGGATTTTCTCGACGCCGTGGTTAGTGCATTATCTCGATGCTCATGCTCACGCCACCGGCGAAGACTTATACGATCGTCCCGGCTTTCGACAAATGCATACTTACGTCGCCCACTCCATGCTCCCGTCGGGTCAATATGTCTTTGACTTCGGCGACATCTTCGAGGGGCCGCTCACTCGCGCCGGGAAAGGCGAAGAGTATGCGCGCACCCATCCCGGTGGACGCTTTCACACCAACTACAACATTCTCTACCGGCTGGCGCAGCGCTTTCGCAGTGGTGAAGCGCAGGGCGTCGCCGTTTGGCTGAAGAAGTTTGGCCAGGTGAACGCCGAGGACTACTGGTCGCTGCTGTGGTATGACCCGACGGTTAAG
>DASWDX010000341.1:0-3818 GCA_036395055.1 Pyrinomonadaceae bacterium
GATGCGCCGGCCGATGTTCATTGCTATCTCTGCTTCCTGCAGCATGCCACGGAAGTCCCATGAGTCGCTGTACTCATCGGAGGGTTGATGATAGTGCGCCGTGTTGTAGGCCCGAAACTGTTCTGCGCCCCACTCCTTCGAGTGACCTACATAGTCGTTCCCTTCCTTCAGGCTGATTGAGGGAACGCCGACTTTCGCAAACGGAAAGTGATCTGAACGATAAAACGATCCCTGCTCGGGTCGGGCGTCAGGAGAAACTCTCATGCCGCTTTCGCGCGCCACCCCTTCAACGACCCCATGCAACGTCGAGCGTTCTGCACCGAGCGGAATGAAATCGTGAGTGATACCCAGCACGTTCATCGAATCGAGATTTACGTTCGCTGCAGTCTTTTCAATCGGAACCAGGGGGTGGTTTGAATACCACTCCGCCCCGAGCAGTCCCTGCTCTTCAGCCGTGGGAAACAAAAAAAGACTCGAACGGCGCGGTCGTTGCGCCGGTGGCAATTTCGTCAGAGTTTCGGCAATTCCCAGCACAGAAGCAACACCCGAAGCATTGTCGACAGCGCCGTTGTAGATAGTGTCTCCAGTTTTGTCCGGAGCGCCCACGCCCAGATGATCCCAATGCGCCGAGTAGACCACGTACTCATCGCGCAATTTCGGATCGCGGCCGGGCAGTATACCCACAACATTCGGGGCCTGAACACGCTTCACTTCGCTCTTGAGGCTGATCTTGCCTTTAAGATTTAACGGCACGGGTTGGAAATTACGGGAGGCCGCCTTTGTTCTCAGGTCGTCGAGATCCTGACCGGCCAACTTCATCATCTTTCGCGCAGCCTCGTCGGTGATCCAGGATCGCACCTTTAAGAAGGGAGTGTTGTCACCGGCGTTGCGCGCGATATCAAATCGCCACGCTCCATTCGACGTGCGCACCACGCTCCAGGGATAGCCGGCGGACTGGTCCGTATGCAGCAGTATGACGCCTGCCGCGCCACGACGCGCTGCCTCTTCATACTTGTAGGTCCAGCGTCCGTAATAAGTGAGCGCCTTGCCGCCAAACAGGCTGGGCTCGTCAGTAGTGGCAGGCGGATCGTTTACGAACATCACCAAAATCTTGTCGCGATAGTCCGCAGGTTCGCCTTTGTAATCGTTCCAGCGTTGCTCAGGCGCGTTTATGCCATAGCCGACGAAAACGAGATCTGCATCGACTTCGACATCATCGATTTGCGCGCCGGTGAAGGCAACGTAATCATCGGCAAACTTAAAACTCTCTTTGCCGTTTCGACCGGAGATGATCAGTTTCGTATTCGGATCGGCTTTAACTCCGACCAGGGAAACAGGCTGAAAGAAACTGCCGTTTGCGCCGGCGCCCTTGAGTCCAAGCCCTTCCATCTGCGCTGCGATATAGTTTGCTGCTATTTCACCGCCACGCGCGCCCGTCCCACGGCCTTCCAACAAGTCGCTCGACAGAAACTTGATGTGCGCGCGAATCGCTTGTTCGTTAAGCGAAGCGTTTGCGAGTCTGCGTTGCTGCGAAAATCCGGTGATGCCAATGGCAACGACAAGAGTCAGCATTGTTGCCAGGTGCAACCCCATTCTTGTTCTGATTGACATTCTTTCTCCTTCACTCCTTAACGGTAATCAGGGCCATCGCCTCTGCGCGTGTGCGCGGGTCGGTGCGGAAACCACCCAGGACCGCCGAGGTCACCGTCTTCGCCTCCGCCTTTCGAACCCCTCTTAACGTCATACAGGTATGCGCAGCTTCAATCACAACCATCACGCCGATTGGTTTGAGACCGGCAAAGAGTGTGCTGGCAATATCGGTAGTCAAACGTTCCTGCAGTTGCAGGCGTCGTGAAAACGTCTCAGCCAGGCGAGCCAGCTTCGATATTCCAAGAATACGTCCCTCCCTGGGGATGTAAGCGATGTGACACTTGCCAACAAACGGCGCCAGATGGTGTTCACACATGGAAGCGATGCTGATGTCTTTGACGATGACCATCTCGTCGTGTTTTTCACCCGGCAAGGGCACAACATGCTGGTTGGGATCTTCGCGCATTCCCGAAGTCAACTCGGCATACATCTCCGCTACACGCCTCGGCGTTTCCTGCAAACCTGGCCGCTCGGGATCTTCACCAAGTCCTTCCAAAATCATGCGAACGCCCTGCGCGATTAACTCAAGGTCAACCGGAGGCAGATCAATCTCAAGTGACTTATCGTTTTGATCCTCTGGGGAAAACTTCGTGGCCATTGTTTTCTTCTTACACGTCTGACAAGACTTATTTCGATGATGTTGAATGAATTCAAGGAGCGGGAGCAAGCTCACCTTCCCAACCTGAGAGATTTTCTCAGTCACTCGTCAGCGTCACTTTGAAGGCCTTTCCATCACAAATTACAACTCCACTCTAGTAAGCTCGTGGTTAGGTGGGCTTGCCCCCGCTCTTCCCTAATGCTCATGGCGCCTTATCAAAAGCATTCCGTGCTGCCTCTTCGACAACGCGCAGCGGCACGTTCGCCGTGCGGGCCGCTTGCCGACATTGATCATACTCCGGCATTACTTTAACTATGTGGCCGTTGAGCTGTGCTACTTTAACATCAATAGACCCATACTGAGTTTGCACTGTAACAATTTGGCGCTCCAATGCGCGCCGTTCAACTTCGTAAGCACGAATGCCGAGGGTTGTCGTCTCTGAAAATAGCAACTCGCTCAGGGTCGCTCGTTCCTCACCGCGACAAAGAATGGACAACAAGACTCCCGGGCGATTCTTCTTCATCTGCACTGAGGTGAAGAAGCAATCCAGTGCACCGAGATCAAAAGCACACTCCATAACATGACCGAGAATCTGTGGCGATATATCGTCCATGTTGGTTTCGATCATCCAGAGACGTTCGTCCGCCATCACAATAGCCTTCCCCGAGCCCTTTTCTTCCTCGCCAACTAAAACACGCAAGGCATTAGGAAACTTCTGATATTCCCGCGTGCCCGCGCCATAGCCAGTATGCTCGAGTTTTAGACGTGGTATCGGGCCATAATCGGCGCAGACAGTTGTGATTATTGCGGCGCCCGTTGGCGTGACCAGCTCGCCCACTATATCGGTCGAATAAAACGGTGCCCCTTTGAGTAACTCCGTAACTGCCGGCGGCGGTATAGGAAACCGCCCGTGCTCCATTTCCACCGTGCCGCTGCCAACGTGCAACGGCGAGGATACAAACCGATCTATATTAAGTAATTCGAAACCGATCGCTGCGCCCACCACGTCTATGATTGCATCGAGTGCGCCGACCTCATGGAAATGCACCTGCTCAATTGGTTCGTCATGCACGCGCGCTTCAGCCTCCGCCAAACGCGAGAAGATCTTCGCGGCGCGGTCCTTTGTGGTATCCGAAAGCCGCGAGTCGTAGATGATCTTGAGAATGTCGGAAAGATGGCGGTGCGCATGTTCATGAGGAGTTTGCACGCGCGCGTAAGTTGCGCTGATGCCGGAACGATCCACAGTCTCAAAATCGATTGTGTAACCAGTGACGCCAAGCAGCGATAATTGCTGCTTGAAGGAATCTGGTTCAACGCCGGCGGCGATCAAGGCGCCGAGGATCATGTCGCCACTTGCACCGGCGAAACAGTCGAAATAAAGAGTTCTCATGAGTCGGACAGACATTCCGGTCTGTCAAATGTTTCATTTATCGCAGATAACGGATGGTAACAGAACGCGCGTCGAGAGTGTCAAGGAGGGGGTTAAGTCCATCGGGTTGGCAGTTCGGGAACACATAGGTCTTCGGGCGCTCATATCAGAATCGGTCGCGACCGGGTTCCATCTAAACAA
>DASWDX010000342.1:0-5879 GCA_036395055.1 Pyrinomonadaceae bacterium
AAAATGCTCACGGTCGCCACTAACGCACCGAGCGTTCCTGCCACGCGATAGCCGATGAAGGTGGCTGTTATCAGAACGGGTCCGGGCGTGACCTGGCCGAGTGCCGTCGCATCAACGAACTCTTGGTGCGTAAGCCAATGATGTCCTTCTACCACTTCTGCTTCGATAAGCGGAATCATCACGAAACCACCGCCAAAAGTAATCGATCCGATACGCAGGAAGATCGTGGAGAGGGTCAAGAGCAACGCGACTTTGGCAAGGATTGGCATAGACGCCCCGAACAAGACACCCGAACTTAGTTTCTTCGGATCGAGCTTCGAAAGATCGTGGTTCTGTTTGGAATTACTTGTCGGATCGTCCTTCGGAGTGCTTTCTCGGTCAGTCGCTTGGGCCGCCGAAAGTTTCGCCGCTCGGCGCACTCGCTCCTCCGCCATCGCGCGTGTGAGATAACCGCCGACGAAATGAGTTTTGCGCATACGACGACGGCGTCTCTGTAATGTCACACGCGCCGCAATACGTTTGCGACGCGACGCTACTCCCTCGAGTTGTCCGAGTTTGCGCAGCTGTTTTTCGGCAAAGGAGTCGATAAAAATGCCGACCAGACCGGCGGTTAACACCACCTCAATCACGGTGGCACTAAAGAATGCGACGACGATGCAAGCGAAGACGGCGAGGAACCATTGCCACGGCTTGCTCAGCGTGTTGCGCCCCACGCGCCACGCCGTCACGATTATCAGCGCCACGACGGCGGCGTTTAGGCCATGAAAAAGGCGATCGGTGTCGGGCAGGTAGCGCAGGTGCCGGTAAAGTATCGCCAGCACAATCATCATCAGCATCGAAGGCAGAATGAAGCCCGCCATGGCGGCGCCGGCGCCGCGCGAACCGCGCAACCTTAGCCCGACATAAGTCGCGACATTGCCCGCGGATGTCCCGGGCAAACTCTGGGCAAGCGCAAAGCCTGAAGCAAAGTCCTGTTCCGTGAGCCAGCGTCGCTGTTGCACCGCGAGCGTTCTGATTTGCGCAATAACAGCCAGCCCGCCGCCGAAGCCGACCGTACCGATTTTTAGAAACGAAAGAAAGAGGCCACCGAGGGTAGGCGTCCTGGCAATGCGCTCGATTTCCCGGCGTGTCTCCCGCACGCGCGTGCGCATTTTGCGTGCGCGGTTGCTTATTCTACTCGCCCGCTTATCGACCTGTGTCACCACTTTATTGGCGACAGACTAACACATCGCCGCTGCTAGAATTAGCCGCGGATTTTCACGGATTACGCGAATCTGAAGAATACTTGCCCAGCCGGTATTCTCTTTTTGGATCTGAGCCGCGTCTATTCGCGTTAATCCGCGCCTAAGCCTCGATTAGAACTTCAGCACCGTATCGAATTGTAAGCGTGTCGTCGGGCGATTCAACGAACCTGGCGGAGTTACCGCAAACGGACCAAGCAAACCATTCGGACGCTCCGTAACAATGCCGGTTACTGTAAACGTCACGCGCGGATCGGCAGCATAAGAGAATTGTAAACGATGACCGCGCATGTCGGACTGCTGCGTTACATCGGAGAAGTTGAACGGCGTGAGTACAGCATCTTTCTGAATCCGAAGGAACGTGTAGCCGAACTGTATGTCGCCGCGTTCCTTCGTTGATCCCACCTGAACTTCACCCCAGAAGCCGTGCTTTTCGTTATTAGGCAAAAGCAGATCTGCGCCTCCTGGCCCAGCAGTAACGACGTCATGGGTCTGCGTGTTGGTAACAAGATTAAAGAGGAGTGTGACCGGGAAGCGCTTGCTATGTTTAAGGTCCAGCCTCGCAAGCAAATCAACGAGGTTGTAGCCCGAGGCTAGGCGCCCATCCCGATTTGTGGCGTTGTTACTGGCATTCGTCAGTCCGAGGTTGCCGTTGCCGGCTACCAGTAGATCGCGTGAAATAGAAACTTGAGTGGTAATTGTTTGCGCCGGCGTTGTGCCCGATGCGGGTATTGTAAACGTTACCGGAAGCAGCAACTGATTTCCAAAAACCTGGACTGGTGAAATGAACTGCGTGCCGGAAAAATAGAGATCGGCCAGCGAGAGATTGAGCGCTACCTTACTGCTTGGCTCAAAACGCGCGCGAACCTGCGCGCCGTAGACTGCCAGATCGCGCCCGCCACGACGTGACTGGTCGATGTTAACCGTGCCGTTGCTGTTACGAACAAAAGCGGAATTGCGCTCGAGTAAAGGAAGTTGCCAGGCGACCAAAGTAAGATCTTTGAGCGCGGATTTCTTAAAGGCTCGCGAATACGATTCATTAAACCCGTCGACCATCAAGTCGTTGTCAATCGTCATTTCAGTAAACGTCCAGGGTGGTTCGAACCTGCCACCCTGGAGCCGTAGCCCTGGTGCGCGACGCGGCTTGTAAGTTATGAAAGCCTGATCAAGCGCGAAAGGTTTGCGGTTGAAGAAATCCGTTAACGTTTGGTTCGTCGAGATGTTATCGGCGAAGCTTCCGGTCGCGAAGCGTAATCCCCAGTCAAACTCATCGCCGATTGATCCGCGCATCTGCAAACGTGCTCGCAGTCGCATGCGGTGACGTGGGCTCAAATCATTCCCAAGTACCGCTGGATTGTTACCGTTGGACAGACTATTGGAGAGACCGAAGAACGATTCCGCGCGCAGTCGTATGTCCCCGCTGAATTTGATCGCGCCAATTTCCGCCACGCGCGCCTCAACTTTCTTCAGGCGATCTTCAACGGCGGAAGGCTGAGCAGGCTGCGGTTGAACTGCAACAGCGGTCGCCAATGGAGCTGGTGAGGCTTCACTCGCATTTAGTTTCCCGGCGAGCAGTCGGATTGTTTGCTGTTGCTCGGCAATGATCTTTTGGAGTTGATCTAGCTTTGCGTTTTGCGTCTCCAGCGCCTGTTCGAGAGCATTCAAGCGCTCGTCAGTGGAAGTCGATTTTTTGCCAGCCGAAGACTCTATCTTCTTGCTCGTGGCCGCGTCGAGTTCGAGGCCAAGGGCCTTATCCGCGGCAGAGCTTAGTGGTCCAGACGCTGGCTGAGACAAGTTCGGCAAATTTTGCGCCGGCGTGCGCTGTACTGTCGCTACGCACCAGAGAAAACCAGCGATGACAAGCGAGAAGGAAAGTTTCCTGATCTTTCGAGAAATCAACATGATTGTTCCACTCCCAACAATTGAGGTTGACATGGCTCCCGTAACCGCGAGTAGTAGCAGATGAGTCGGAGGAAACCTCCTCTTACCATTCGAGGTTAGAAATAAACATCTTCATGGTTCATCCGCCACAATGACCCTTTGGTCTTAAGGCAAGGTGAACGTTATATCAAATCGGTGTTAACTGAGACTGCCGTGCTCTCAGCGCGGAAGAGAGCCGAGGTTTGCAGCTAATCGAGCAACACGCGCGTATTTAATGCTTCTGCCCGCTCAATCGCCGCCAGCAGACGGAGAAACTGTGAATAGTTCCGGCCGCGTGTCGTCAGACGCATAATTTCCGACTGGCTCAGATCGTTGCGCAGGATGAGATCGAGAAAGTCGTAATAGTCCCCGGTGGCGCTAAAGGGAAGCTCGCGGGTATAGGTAGTTTGCTCATTATCATCGGAACGAAATCCGGCGAGCAGATCGAAAACGTTATCCGTCGTCAGTCGCGCCCCTTCTCGCGACAGACGGATTGGAACGCGCAGTTCGAAGAAGCGTAAGCCTTCGGCAGTAGTAATGCGCCGCAGTTCCTTGGTCGCCTCGCCGTCAAAAGGCGACTCGGCATCGATCAGGATGCGCAACAGCCGTGGTTGATCGGCGCTGTCCATAGTGTCGAGCGCTAATTGCACGCGATCGGCAAGAAACTTCTCAAACTGCGCTTCGATGGGATAAGTAATTCGCCCCAAACAGCCGACCGCTTCGCCTTCGCCTGCTGCGTTTTCAGGTAAACATGCCGGACAGCTCGGACAAATCGCAGTCTCCTCCTGCATCAGTTCAATCTTTTCGCGCGCGTTTTCCACCCACTCGAGCTTTTCCTGGGAAGGCGCGCCCATGTCGCCCGTCGTCAGCCGGGCGTGAAGATTGCCGAGGCGTCCCCACTCGCGCAAATGCTTCTCCGAGTAGCGAGCGCGCAGGATGCAAGGATATTGAACGCCGAATTCGAGTGACATGTTACTGACTATCTGTTTGACGCATAGTTGAATTTCGTTTCAAATCACTAACATAGTGGCTGGTAAGGAGCAACATCTGAAACCCCTGTATCCTCCGGGCCCGCGCCGGATAATTCCACTTTCAGGGTTGTTCGCTTACCGCAAGGGCCCACTGCCATTCTTTCAAAACCTCGCGGCGCAGTACGGCGACATCTCATATTTCAAACTCGGACCACAGGAAGCTTATTTCTTAAATCATCCTGATTACATCAAAGACGTTCTGGTCACCAGGCACCAGCACTTTCACAAGGGTCTGGCCCTGCAACGGGCGAAGCGACTGCTCGGCGAGGGACTGCTGACGAGCGAAGGTGAATTTCATCGACGGCAAAGGCGTCTGGCGCAGCCCGCTTTCCATCGCGCTCGCATTGCTTCCTATGCAGGCGTGATGACTGACTACGCGTCGCAGACGCGCGAACTCTGGCGTGACGGAGCAACAGTCGATATATCTCAAGAGATGATGCGCCTCACTCTGGGGATCGTCGGCAAAACGCTTTTTGATGCCGACGTAGTTTCTGACGCGCAGGACGTCGGCGAAGCGATGACTGTCGTAATGGATCTCTTCAACACTATCACGATTCCTTTTTTTGAATTATTGCAGAAGCTTCCGCTGCCTCAGTTGCGCCGCTTCGACAGTGCTAAGGCCCGGCTAGATGCGATCATCTATCGTCTGATCGAAGAGCGGCGGCGCAGCGGTGAAGACCGCGGCGATCTCCTTTCAATGTTATTGCTGGCCCAGGACACGGCAGGCGACGGCGGCGAGATGAGCGATGAACAATTGCGCGATGAGGTAATGACAATTTTTCTTGCCGGCCACGAGACTACTGCGAATGCCTTGACCTGGACCTGGTATCTGCTCTCGCAGAACCCGAAAGCCGAAGCAAAGCTCCACGAAGAAATTGATCGGGTGCTGGCAGGGCGACTGCCAACGTTCGAGGATGTGGCGCAACTGATATACACCGAGATGGTGCTGGCGGAATCGATGCGACTCTATCCACCGGCGTGGGCCATCGGTCGGCTGACGATTGAGGAAACCGAGATTGCCGGTTACGTTGTACCGAGAAAATCGCTGGTGCTGATGAGCCAGTTCGTGATGCATCGCGACGCGCGCTACTTCCAGGAACCGCTGCGATTTGATCCGGATCGTTGGTCGCCTGAGGGACGCGAGTCTCGTCCGCAGTTTTCATATTTTCCGTTCGGCGGCGGTCCACGCCGTTGCATCGGTGAGGGGTTTGCCTGGATGGAGGGAATTCTACTGATTGCGGCCCTTGCGCGGGACTGGCAGATGCGACTCGTACCGAATCATCCCGTGGCGCTCAAGCCAGTAATCACGTTAAGACCAAAATATGGAATGCGGATGACTCTGATCAGGAGACAGTAGGCAAATGGCCTGTGAGCAGTGTGGCAGGCGCAGGAAGAACGATTTTACATTTGATATTTATCAGGATTTATCAGTTGTCATTTGGCATTTCCGACTGGAGGACATTCCGCAATGGAAATGACCATTGATAAATGAGAAATGGAAAATCGTTCTTCGTTCCCCTGCCCTGCTGCCACCTGCTCCTGCCACCTGCCCCTGGCTTTGTGGTAAGCTTTGCTCTTCCCAACGCCTCTTTCCAGGGCTCCTTTGTAAGCTTAGAAACCGCAATGTGAGGTCCAAGCCGATGCCAATCAATCAGGATTTGTTGGAAATACTCGCTTGCCCCGCCTG
>DASWDX010000343.1:0-14365 GCA_036395055.1 Pyrinomonadaceae bacterium
CGACAGTCCCTTCTTTGATCATGTTCTTACTCCAGTTCTTCAGAGTGGTACCGCTAACCGCGGGTGACATTTCAGTTACCTAAAGGCCGGACATTTTAGGCCTTCCCCCAGGCGCCCGGCAAGAAACGATGAGGCTAATGATATGAAAAATAAACCAAAAGCCGGGTACTGGCTGGTTAAGCAGGAACCGGAGACTTACTCCTGGGACGATTTTGTCAGCGATGGTAAAACCGACTGGAGCGGCGTTAGAAATTACCAGGCCCGCAACAACCTGCGCAATATGAAGACAGGCGAGCGAGTACTGTTTTATCATTCAGGAAAAGACAAAGCAGTCGTCGGCGTCGCGGAAGTTACCAAAAGCGCTTACCCGGATCCCACTGCTGATGATGAGCAATGGGTAGCTGTCGATCTAAAGCCAATCAGGCCCTTCAAGAATCCGGTGCCGTTGGCTGCGATTCGCTACGACAAGCGACTGAGCCAATTGCCTTTGATCCGGCAATCCCAACTTTCGGTAATGTCCCTAACCAAAGATGAGTTTGACATACTCGTGGCTACGGGCGATGGCAAAAGCAGAAAAGGAAACAAATAACTGCGCAAGGACTGTCCGGCGACCAAACTGATGGAGGCTAAAAATGTTTAAGCAAATCGATTACACGATGGTGGTCGTTTCAGATATGGATCGTTCGGTAGAATTCTATCGCGATAGGCTGGGAATACCTCTAAAGTTTCAGTCGCCCGATTGGACGGAGTTTCAAACTGGAGCTACCACACTCGCGCTACATGGCGGCGGCGTGGCAGCAACGGCTCCTCCGGCGGGAGATCCCACAAAACAGGCGGGCAGCTGTTCCATCGGTTTCAACGTAGAAGACGTCGACAAGACTTATGAGGAGTTGAAAGGTAAGGGTATTCGATTCGTGATGCCGCCCACCCAAAGAGAGGGCGAAGGAATCAAGCTGGCTGTTTGCATTGATCCGGATGGTTTACCCATCGCCTTTGCCCAGGCGATAGCTCAGACCGCCGCGGGTTAACTTCAAGTCTTCTGTAGACTTCGGAAACGTTGAGCAATGAAGCAGGGTTCGCCGGTAAGCGTAAGCCAACCAGCGGGGCAAGCCCGCCTCCTAACCATGAGCTGAATCACTGTTGAGTGCTGATCTTGTCGGAAAGGCTTTCAACTTAGGATTAAGTGAGCGCGTTAGAACACCTCTTGGTTGGGAAGGCGGGCTTGCCCCCGCTGGTTGGATATGAAGGTTAGCCTAGCTAAAGAGCCTTGGCTCTACTTCTGAAAGTTCATCCTCGGGCACCGCAGAATCCATCAGCGCCGGATACTTCTCAAACAGCGGCGCCGGTGCAACTACCCGGTGCTCCTCCAGCGTTGACTTTATCTCGAGTGCATTTACGACCGCTTGTCCGCGAAAATGGTTGTTAGTGATCACATACGAATCCTTTGTCTTTGCCGCAATTTCCTTAATTCGAGTAATCCAAGGCTCTAACTCGTCGAGTGAATAGAGGTAATTGTAGCGGTCGTCTCGCGGCGCCTTTTCGCGAAACCAATCCTGGTAGTTCCGGCCGTGTAGGCGGACATAGCCAACCGGAGAAGTGGACAGGGCAGCCGGCTTTATTGATTTACTAAAGAGCGGCTGATCCACGTTGCAAATTCCCACTCCTGACTCTTTCAGCCATTCGTAAATCTGCGGATTGTTCCAGGATGAGTGCCTGACCTCGAGCACCAATGGGTAATCTTTGAACCGATCCAATAATTTTGACAAATAAACACGCTCTTCGTCAGTGTTTTTGAATGACCAGGGAAACTGGAGCAACACTGCGCCCAGCTTTGCGGCACTCGCCAAAGCATCCATTCCCTCGCGGCCCTGTTTCTCATCTTCCGCAGTCGCCTTGCCGCGCTCATGTGTGAAAACGCGATTGAGTTTTGCCGTGAACATGAAATCAGCGGTGGCCGCAACGCGGCGCGCCCAGGACTTTGCGGTGGCAGCGGTGAAGGGGCGGTAGAAACTGCTATTAATTTCGATCGTGTCAAAGAAGCGCGCGAGATACTCGAGCGGATCAAACTTCGCGCCCGGCTTTTGCGGGTAGACGATGCCTTCCCAGTCTTTGTACGACCAGCCGGCCGGTCCGATGCGGGTGATTGGTTTGTTAGTCATGACTACCTGAGCGGACTACTCCGGCTCGGGCGGTTGGTACAGATCCGGAATGCTCGCAATTGTCGCCGCCGGCAACGGCTTCAGTTTGAGTTGCTCGGTAAGAAAAGCGATGCGGTCGCGTCGAGCTGCAGCGTTCAGCGCGTGGGGCGCGTCATACAGTTCAAATCGTTTCGGTTCGCTCACAACCGCCGCATACAGGCGCGCTCGCGCCGGTGTCAAAAACTTCTCCTGCGAGCCATATTGGAGAAACACAACTGCCGGTGCCGCCTGCGAAACATATTTGCCCGGGTCGATCCAGGAGTATTTCGCGACAAACGCGTCGTGTTTTTCCGCACCCAGCTTCTGCCGGTATTCCTGGTATTCGGGTGTGCTCATCGTGATCTCATCCGACATCGTGCCCGCCATCAGGACAAAGGTCTTGAACCGCCGCTCCACGCCGCTCAGAATCGCGCCCACCACCGAATTGTAGCTATGGCCGACATAGGCTATGCGCTCCGAGTCAACATCCTTGCGCGCCAGCAGGAGATCAACACCACGACGCATGTCAGTCACTTGCTGAACGAGGTCAGCAATTTCTTGCTCACTCAGCGGATCCTTGTTTTCCACGTGGCCGGGTCGCGCGATTGGGCCATCGGTCAACAAAGACACGACACCCGCCGGCGCCAGAGCGACCGCTTCATCGAGAAACTCCTTGCGATTGCGGACGGCCGAGTTTCCCCAATACCAGTGTCCCCAGATTACCGCCGCAAAAGGGCCCTTCCCTTTCGGAACAACGAGGTAGGCAGGTACAACGCCACCCTTCGGACTGGCGTAAGTGATGTCGTAAACCCGAGCATCGCCGCGACGTTTGGCGCCGACCTCCGTGATCCCGAGTGGCGCTTGTCGGTCGTAATCGAAGTGACGAACGAGGTTGGAATCCTGAGCCCGGCCTGATGAAGCGGTCAGCAAAAATGCTCCCGGCAACGCGAAAAACTGGATAAGACGAAGTAGGTTTTGCATAGTCGAATCGCTCCTCAAACTTCACGTTCCTTTACGATAATTCACCCGGATTGACAATAGTATATCGCGGATGCGACGCTGAACCGCTCCAACAAACATCGTGAAAGGAGAACTGTTCATGCGATTGACTGAAATGGTTTCGTGCTCTGGTTGAGCGGCTAAGCTGTCACCGAGCTTACTCGCTCAGGTGTTGAGCGGGCTACCAACACAGCCCAAAGACGAGAACGTCATGGTTGGCTTCGACACAGCCGACGACGCAGGAGTGTATCGACTGCGCGACGACCTCGCGATCGTGCAAACACTCGATTTTTTTACGCCCATCGTTGACGATCCTTTTGTTTACGGCCAGATTGCAGCGCTCAACTCCATCAACGACGTGTGGGCGATGGCCGGCACACCGCTGACTGCCATGGCGATTACCTGTTTTCCGAAAAAGGGCGTTGACCCGGCGATACTCGGCGAGATCATGCGCGGCGGATTGGAAACCCTGAACAAGTATGGTGTCACACTGATTGGCGGCCACAGCGTCGACAACCAGCAAATCATGTTTGGTTATTCAGTAACCGGGATAATCGATCCGGGCAAGATTGCCACTAACTCCGGTGCGCGTGACGGCGATCTAATTATTCTGACGAAACCCATCGGCACGGGCGTAATCTCGACGGGAATAAAGTTTGAAAAGACGACTCCTGAAGTTGCGGCTGCTTCCGTTGCCACAATGCTTACGCCCGGCAGGTATGCGGCTGAAGCGATGCGCGAATTTGGCGTCAAAGGCGCGACGGACGTAACCGGCTTCGCGCTCCTTGGCCACGCCTGGGAGATGGCTTGCGCGAGCAAAGTTGCAATATTGATCGAACCCGCCAGGGTGCCGTTGCTCGATGGCGCGTTGGAATTAGCGGCTGCGGGACTTTTGACGAGCGGAGACAAGACAAATCGCGAATACATAGCCGAAGACATCGAAATCGACGAGACGGTGGACCAGAATCTGGTCAAGTTGCTCTTCGATCCGCAGACGGCAGGAGGGATGTTGATTGCGGTTTCGCCCGATTTATCCACTGCTTTGTTGGGACGATTGAAAGAAACCTATACGCAAGCCGCGGTAATTGGACAGGTGGTTGAGCGAGGATCTCATTCGATCGTCGTAAAATCTGTCTAATACACGGAGCTATGGCGCATAGGAAACAGATCACTAGCTCGTTGCGTGATTTGTCTGTGAATGGAACGACTCAATGAGCCATCGAAAATGGCGGTAGATAGTAGCCCCGGGCGTGAGCCCGGGGATCATTTGCCATAAGTTTTCGAGCCCGCGTTTGCGGGCGACAGTACGCCTGATAACACGGACTGGTCCATTTCTGTCGCCCCTTCCGGGGCTCAGAGTCATTTCATCGCGAATACCACCCCGGGCTTACGCCCGGGGCTACTATCTTCCGCCCGCATGAGCGGGCTCATTGAGTCCCTCAATTTTGGTTGACCATATTGGCAGGTTATTCTCAAGGGCGCCTGGAGGACGGGTTAATGGTTTCTACAATCCAACAGACCGCTCAATCAATGGCGCTCTCAATTACCGATCTCTACCAGAGCGTGCGTGCGCGGACGATGGAGATCGTCGCGCCTTTGGAGATAGAAGACTACGTGATTCAGACGGCGGAGTTTATGAGCCCACCGCGCTGGCATATCGGCCACACGTCCTGGTTTTTCGAGACGTTGCTGCAAACGTATCAACCCGGTTATAAGGTTTATTCCGAAGAGTATCTTTTCTATTTCAACTCCTACTACGAAGGGTTCGGCGAACGAATAGCGCGGCCCAAACGGGGCACCGTATCGCGCCCGACAGTTAGAGACACCGTCACGTATCGCAAACATGTCGACGAACAGATGCTCGGGTTTTTGAATTCATTGGAGACTAAGCCGGAAGCGGAACCCATTCGGTCGCTCGTCCGGCTCGGTCTCGAGCACGAGATGCAGCATCAGGAGTTGCTGGTTTACGACATCAAACACCTACTCTGCGATCAGTATGATGCGCCAATCAGGCCCGCACCAAAATCATCTGTGAAGGTCGAAGGCATGGCCAAAATCGAGGGCGGACTCTTCTGGCTCGGCTACGACAGAAAAGACCAAAGACCAAAGACCAAAGACGAAAGGCTTTCTAACTACGACTTCGCTTTCGATAACGAAAAGCCTACGCATCAGGTCTTCTTGCAGGACTATGCCATCGACCGCGCCCTGGTTAGCAACCGCGACTTTCTCGAGTTTGTCCGCGATGGCGGCTATCAGAATTTTCGCTGGTGGTTCTCGGAAGGGTGGGAAGTGGTTAACCGGGAGCAATGGCGCGCTCCGCTTTACTGGGAACTGCACGACGGCCAGTGGCTGATTCGCGATTTTTCAGGCTTGCATTCGGCCGAAGACAAGGCGAATGAGCCCGTATCTCACGTGAGCTTTTACGAAGCGTCGGCGTTTGCCAAATGGGCGGGCAAGCGTTTGCCAGTCGAGGCTGAGTGGGAAAAGGCCGCAATCTTTGATCCTGAGAGCGGCGAGAGACGAGCCTTCCCCTGGGGTAATGACCCGGCCGACGAATCAAAAGCAAATCTATTCGAGAGCAGACTTTGGACGCCCGCGGCGATAGGTTCATTTCCTGATGGACAGAACGGTTATGGCTGTCAGCAGATGATTGGCGATGTTTGGGAGTGGACGACTTCGGATTATGTTCCCTACCCGGGGTTCAAATCCGAGTTTGATGAATACAACGATAAGTGGTTTGTTAATCAGAAGGTCCTTCGTGGCGGTTCCTACGCGACGCCTCAATCTCACATCCGCTCGACCTACCGCAACTTCTTTCACGCGCACGAGCGCTGGATGATCTCAGGTTTCCGCTGCGCGAAGGATGTGTAACGCAAACTGTTAGTTTGCGTGGCTTGGCGGAAGCGACAACGCTCGGGTTAAGGCACGCAAACTAACAGTTTGCGTTACAACCGACGGTAATTCCATTTCCAATCCTGCCAGTGCTTAAACTTTACCATCTCTATAATGAAAACTTTCGTCGACGATTGCCGCAACTCGTTCGTCACGCAACCAAACTGGGCCAACGCCAGCACAGTCAAGTATCCTCTCAAACTTCGCAAGCCACACCCTTTCAAAATCCGCTTTCACTTGTTCGTGATGCGAAGGATTAATTTTAGCAACGTGAAGCAACCACTGACGTTCGTTTGCGATTGCGCGATGACGTTCTGCGGTAAGGACCCTGCAAGACGAAATGTGACGAAGAGCATAGCACCCGGCGGTTGAATGTGTGGAAGGTTTCGACGGTATGATGGCTGATAATCGAAGTGACTCATTCTTGGTGAAGGTTTGTTCAAGTCCACACGACAACGCAAGCCGTTTCGGGTATGACTCCTTTCTTTCACAATGCAAAATTTCAACGTTTCCACAAACTAACAGTTTGCGTTACGATTCGGAGCTGATTCTCGAGCAGTTCCTTCAATCTAAGTGCTCATTATCTAATTAGAACTCGCAAAGGAAACAAAATCGTTGGTAACTGAACTAACCGCCATCGAAGTGCGTGTCCTCGGCTCCCTCGTCGAAAAGCAGGTGACCACGCCCGAATATTATCCGCTCACCCTAAACGCGCTGACGCTTGCCTGCAATCAGAAGAACAACCGCAACCCGGTCACAGCGTTGAGTGAAGACGCGGTGGCGCAAGCGTTGGAGAGTTTGCGCGAGAAAAATCTCGCTTACGTTTTTTACGGCAGCACGAGTCGCGTACCAAAATACAAACATGTGATGACGGAAGTATTGCACCTGAGTCCGGCGGAGTTGGCGGTTCTCTGCGTGTTGATGCTCAGAGGCAGCCAAACCGTGGGCGAAATCCGCAGCAGCGCTGCGCGACTTCATGACTTCGCAGGATTGGAAGAAGTGGAGGCGGCGCTGAATTCCTTGATTTCAAGAGAGCCGGACAGACTGGTTGCACGCCTGCCACGTCAGCCCGGTCAGAAGGAAGCTCGCTTCGCTCATCTGCTTTCAGGAGAAGTTTCAAGTGAGGCGGTTTCGCAAATGGAGTCCCCGCGGGAAATTGTCACGCGTGCCAGCCAGGCTGATAGAGTTTCAAAGCTGGAAAGCGAAGTGGAAACACTCAAGGCGGAAGTCGAAAAACTTCGCGAGCAGTTTGAAGGGTTCAAAAAACAATTCGAATGACTTGTTCGGATCCTCCACAGATTACGCATTACACAGATTCAACAGAAACAGTTAAGGCCTTCCACTCCCCCAAACTGTCCGCTTTGAATCTGCGTCATCTGCGTAATCTGTGGATGGTGTTTCTTGAATTTGCACCTTTAGGCCAGTGTTTCATGTGTGCAATCCGGCCAACCTTGGGTTATAATCCTCCTCCCAATGAATCTCGAAATATTTCATCCGGCGGTTGCGCGCTGGTTTGCGCAGACCTTTCCCAACGCCACCCCGCCCCAGGAACAAGCGTGGCCGGCTATCAAAGAGCATCAGAACACTTTGATCGCTGCGCCCACTGGTTCCGGCAAAACTCTCGCAGCTTTTCTGGCCGCGATAGATGACCTGGTGCGTCTGGGAGTTGAGGGCAACCTCGACGATACCACGCACGTTGTTTACGTTTCTCCGCTCAAAGCGCTCAGCAACGACATTCAAAGGAACCTGCAAATTCCACTCGCGGGCATTCAGCGAGAACTGCTGGCGATGGGCTTGCCTGAGGTCAATATCCGGACCTTTGTCAGGACCGGCGACACGCCGGCGGGAGAGCGTACGGCAATGACCAAACGACCTCCTCATATCGTCGTTACGACGCCGGAGTCGCTGTACATTTTGCTGACGAGCGAAGGCGGCCAACGCATGCTACAAACGACGCGCACCATCATCCTCGATGAAATCCACGCGGTTGTGGGCGACAAACGTGGCTCGCACCTCGCGCTCTCCATTGAGCGTTTGGAGCAGCTCGTCCGTCAACACGAAACCGAAAACTCGAAACTCGAAACTCGAAACTCGAAACTGATCCGGATTGGCTTGTCTGCCACTCAGCGACCTATCGAGGAAGTTGCACGCTTCCTCGTAGGCACCCAAAACATCGATTCCGCAGGCACGCCAAACTGCACGATCATCGACAGCGGCCACACGCGCCGGCTGGATTTGGCGATCGAGCTTCCGGAGTCGCCCTTGCAGGCTGTCATGTCGGGCGACGTTTGGGACGAAGTTTACGACCGGCTCGCGCAGCTAATCCGGCAACACAAGACGACGCTTGTTTTTGTAAACACGCGGAGATTGGCTGAACGTGTTTCTCGCCATCTGGGCGAGCGCATTGGCGACGAGAACATTGCCGCGCATCACGGCAGCCTCGCTCGTGAACAACGTCTGGCCGCCGAGCAAAGATTGAAGGCCGGCGAACTAAGCGCGCTCGTCGCTACGGCTTCGCTCGAACTCGGTATCGACATCGGCGACGTCAATCTCGTTTGCCAGCTGGGGTCAACTCGTTCGATCGCCAGCTTTCTTCAGCGCGTAGGCCGTTCAAATCACACGGTGGCCGGCTTCCCGAAAGGGCGGATTTTTCCGCTCTCGCGCGACGAGCTGGTCGAATGCGCAGCCATAATTGATTCCGTTCGCCGTGGTGAGCTGGATCGATTGGAACTTCCGGAACAGCCGCTCGATATTCTCGCCCAACAGGTTGTCGCTGCGTCAGCGGCAGAAGAGTGGACCGAAGAGGGGCTCTTCAAGATGGTCCGTCGAGCTTATCCTTACCGGAATCTGGACCGCCAGAAGTTTGATTCCGTCGTTCGCATGCTCGCTGAAGGTTTTTCTACCAAGCGCGGGCGACGCTCCGCTTACTTGCACCATGACGCTGTCAATCAGCGAATACGCGGACGGCGCAATGCGCGTATCTCGGCCATTACCTCCGGTGGCGCGATTCCTGACACTGCGGATTATGCCGTCGTGCTCGAACCAAGCGATCTGGTTATCGGTTCTGTGAATGAAGATTTCGCGATTGAGAGTTTGCAGGGCGACATCTTTCAATTGGGAAACACATCCTGGCGAGTGTTGCGCGTCGAGCAGGGTAAGGTGAGAGTTGAAGATGCTCACGGTCAGCCCCCCTCGATTCCCTTCTGGCTGGGCGAAGCCCCCGCGCGCACGCATGAGCTCTCGGTTTCTGTATCTCGCTTGCGCGAACAGGTCGCGGAGCGAATCGATATCAGTAGCATCTCGGATGGCAGTCCAGTCAACGAGGACCCACCCGCATCCACCACGCCAACGCGGCTGCCGCGTCGGGGACCCCGGTCCGCAGGCGATACTGACCTGGGGCCAGATCGGGACGATGAGGTCAGTACCACCAACGGTAGCGGGTGGGTAAGTCAATCGCGACTGGACCTCGAGCCCGCGATCAAATATTTAACCGACGACGTCGGCATCTCACGCGCAGCAGCCGAACAAATCGTTGAGTATCTCGCCGGTGCGAAGGCTGTGCTTGGCATCATGCCTTCACAGGACAACCTTGTGATCGAGCGTTTCTTTGACGATAGCGGCAGCATGCAGCTCGTGGTGCATTCGCCGTTTGGCAGTCGCCTCAATCGCGCCTGGGGCCTGGCGCTGCGCAAACGTTTTTGCCGGAAATTCAATTTTGAGTTACAGGCCGCGGCCACAGAAGACGCAGTGGTACTTTCGCTTGGTCCTACACACAGTTTTCCGCTGGACGAGGTGTTTCACTATCTCAACTCCAAATCTGTGCGCCAACTCTTGTGTCAGGCGCTTTTGGACGCACCAATGTGGAACATTCGCTGGCGCTGGAATGTCACGCGGGCGTTGGCGGTCTTGCGCCGCCGCGGGGGAAAGAAAATTCCCGCGCAATTGCAGCGTATGGATGCGGAAGATTTGTTGACTGCGATATTCCCCGATCAGGTGGCTTGCGCTGAAAATCTTGGTGGTGGTGAACGCGAGATTCCCGCGCATCCGCTGGTTGAGCAGACCGTGAAGGATTGCCTCGAAGAAGCGATGGACGTCGACAGTCTGGAAAGACTGCTGACTGCAATTGAGCGCAACGAAAAGAATCTGTTTGCACGCGACGTGATCGAAGCTTCGCCACTCGCCCAGGAGATACTCAACGCCCGGCCGTATGCCTATCTGGACGATGCACCGCTTGAGGAGCGCCGCACACGCGCCGTGCAACAACGTCGTTGGCTGGATCCGCAAACTGCAAAGGACATGGGTAAGCTCGATCAGGACGCAATCGATCGTGTACGGGATGAAGCCTGGCCTCGAGTTGAAAATGCGGATGAATTACATGACGCGCTGGTTGAGTTGGGTTTCATAACCGCAGCGGAAGGTGCGGAGTGGCAAGGCTTTTTCGCTGAACTGAAAAACGATCGCCGCGCCGCTAGGCTACAGGCTGGGAGCGCAGACATCCCGTCTGCAAACCAGATTCTGAGTCAGGATGGTGATGCAGACAAGATGTCTGCGCTCCCAGCTTTATGGGTCGCTGCCGAGCGCTTGCCACAGTTCGAAGCCATCTACCCGTCGGCTTCGCTCGAACCACCAATCGTCGCTCCTGAGAGTCTTGCGCAAGTTGTCTGGGCGGCTGAAGACGCGCTCGTGGAAGTGCTGCGCGGGCGTCTGGAAGGGCTTGGACCAGTCACAGTTGAAGGTCTGGCCACATCTTTCGGTTTAAACAGAAGTGACATCGAATCAGGTCTACTGAAACTCGAGGCGGAAGGATTTGTGATTCGTGGGCAGTTCACGCCCGAAGGCACGGAAACCGAGTGGTCGGCCCGCCGTCTGCTGGCGCGTATTCACCGCTACACGCTCAATCGTCTGCGGCAGGAAATTGAGCCAGTGTCAACGGCCGATTTTATGCGTTACCTGCTGGCCTGGCAAAAAGTCGCACCCGATCATCAGATGGAAGGGCCGGAAAGCGTCAAAGCTATCATCGAGCAGTTGGAAGGTTTCGAAGCTCCTGCGGCTGCCTGGGAAGGCGAGCTGTTACCGAGCCGCCTGGTGGATTACGATCCGGGGTGGCTCGATGCATTGTGTCTCTCAGGCGAAGTTGTCTGGGCCAGACTAACTCCTCCAGCGCCACCTTCGGCAGCGTCGCGTGTCGCAACTTCTGAAAATGGCGCGGAGCGAGCACGTGGCTCGGCTCCTGTTCGTAACACTCCGATAGCGTTACTACGGCGCAAAAATTTTGCGGTCTGGAACTCAGTGTTTCGCCAGCCCTCACTGAACGACGCCGAGTTCTCTACCACTACGCGCGCCGTTCGCGACTATTTGGCGACCCGCGGCGCCTCGTTTTTCAACGACATCGTGGAGGGGACAAGACTGTTGCGAGCGCAGGTTGAGGAATCTTTGGCTGAGCTGGTTGCCAATGGCCTGGTAATCTCAGACAGCTTCGCAGGCTTACGCGCTCTGCTGACACCTTCCAGCCGCAAGACTCAGGCGGCGGCGAGACGCAAGCACCGGCAGGCTACTTACGAAATGTCCAGCGCCGGTCGCTGGTCGCTGCTGCAACGTGATGCTGGGACCGCGGGCGTGTCGTCTGCCACAACAAGGGGTATTAGCCCCACAGCGTCTCCAGGCAGGCATCCCGACTGGGACGCTACGGCTAAGGAGGGCGCAAGTGAAAGCGCTGAAGCTGCCGAGAAGATTGCGCGCATTCTCCTTGAGCGCTATGGCGTAGTTTTCAAACGCCTCCTCGAGCGCGAAGGCATAGCCTTGCCCTGGCGGGTACTGTTGCGCATCTATCATCGATTGGAGGCGCGCGGCGAGATTCGCGGCGGACGTTTCGTAGCGGGAATTTCAGGCGAACAGTTTGCGCTTGCCGAAGCTGTGGGGATGTTGCGGGCCATTCGCCGCACGCGCACTGGCGCGATGGATTTTGGTTTCCGGTCACCAGCTCTCGAAGACTCGGACGCGGAGGGCTCCCTGACGCTCGGGCTTCCGCCTAACGCCGATCCTCAAGCGGCGGAGAGTTTCATTTCCGTGAGCGCTGCCGATCCTTTGAACTTGGTTGGAATTATAACTCCGGGCGGGCGCATTACCGCACACACCGGAAATCGCGTCCTCTATCGCAATGGCGAACCGATTGCCGTTCTCGAGTCTAACGAGACGCGCTTTCTTGTCGAACTCAGCCGTACGATGGAATGGAAAGCCAAGAGCGCGCTGCTGCGCAAAGTGATACCGCCGCAACTGCGAGCTTACCTGCGGCGGCCTGCGTAATCGAATCAGTCACTTCAACAAAGCCACAATAATCATCTCGTAAGGCAGGCCTCCTTCCGAATACTCCTCATGGCCCTGAAGGCCGTTGGCGATTGCACTAACCTCATTCAAGTTCACGCGTGGAATACCCAGCACATGCAGCTTGTCGCCCTTTTTCATTGTGGCAACCTCGTCGGCTGGTTCGCTGCCCTTCACAAAAATCATGCGGCGCGGGTTTTCCGTTAAAGGATCGGCACTAGCAGAGGCACCGGCGTTGTAGACATTGGCCAGGACGATGTAGCCGTCGCCTACGTCTTTCGGGTTGCCGGTCAACCTCATCTCAAATTCCGCGTAGTTATAGCCGGCTTTGTTGCTGGTGATCATGATCCCGTTGGTGGTCGCAGTAATCGTGCCAGGCCGTTGCTCGTAAGCTTTAAAGGCCGTATCGGCTGGGTAGCCGCGAAATTCTTTCGACTGATCGGCGATGGGGAGAAACGAATCCAGGCAGTCAAAGTTGCCAAACTTCGCTACGGGATGAAACTCAAAGATGTGATCCGGATTAGTGTTTGTAGGCACTGGAACGGTCTGACCCATAAATTGATCCTCATGACCGGGATGTTCAAACCACAGGCGCCAGACGCCGACAATAGGAACAGATTGCCCCGCCGCAATCGACATCAAAAAGCTAAAAGTGTCGTTCTCTCGTTTGCCGTTGATTATCTCCGCCACCATCGGCAACTTCACGACGCTATCGCGGCCGGCGATGTGAATATCTCCATCATCAGAGCCACCGCCGATGGGATTTGGATGATTGTGGTGTTTGTCTACTTGAAAAATTGTGGGAACGGTCGCCTTGTCCTTGTATTTCTTCACGAAACCCTTTGTGAGAGCGACGGTGATATCCGCATGGACGACCAGCGGTGATGTGATCAATAAGGTGACAAGCAGCAAGATCTGAAATCGTTTAAGTGGATGCATTGAGTTCTCCTTACCTGAGGCTTACGCACGCGGCTGTGAGTCTTGTTTCTCGGGCTTCTTTGAGCTTTCGTCTGGTGACTTGCCGGCGAAACGAACGTTCATGAATTTGTTCAACAAATCAAACCAAAATGGGGCTCCCAGCGATAGTGCCAACACGGTTAACAGCCATCCCAGGAAGACTTGCGGCCGCAAACTATCCTTTATCGGATCGTGCCAGCCAAGAAGCTGGCCGAGCAACTCGCGCTCTTTATCCGATAGCTGGTTACCTTCGTTGCGGGTCACGGTGGGATTGGTCGGATCATCCTCATCTTTGTATTCCACCGAGATGGTGGGCCGAGGTTTCTGGGCCCTGACTTTTGCTTCCTCAACTACTGCGGCACGGAGTACCGGATCGGTCCACAATTGACGAGCGATATGAATTGTATCGGCGTTTGCAACCAGCGTAAGTGCGAGAGCGATTACAAGAGTCCAAATCTGAGTCCTGCGCTTGTACCAACCACTAATACGATCCATGGCGTCGTTGAACCAACCTTCGATAGAAGCTTCCGCTATTTCCAGTTGCCTGTTTGAGCGCTGGATGAGCGCCAACACACTGCGTTTTACCTGGCCGTCCGGTAAGTCCTTTCCGCCCGCCTCGAGATCGTCGAAAGCTATTTGCCCGGGTTTTGCAGGAGTCAAGAGGTCCGTTACTACCGCGGCGAAAGTGCGCGGAGAAAGGTAGGTCGGATGGTTCTCGTCATGAATTACGCTGGTGATAAGCGGGTGTTTGTAGAATTCGCGCAAGAACGCCTCTTTGTCGTCTTCGCCGTGGGTCGGCTGGTTTTCGAGGAGTTGACGAATACCTTTTCGCAGCATTTCGCCACGCCTCCTCGTAATCGCAGCAACCCATTCATTTGCCGCAGTACAAAGAATTGCCAGCAGCAGATATACAAATATTAACCCGATGATTACGTCCAGAATTGTGGAATTGAAGAGTCCCATGGTGCCTCCCCGGCGTAAAGGCCGCAGCTGCTGAAAGGTTGTGAGTCAAGAGCGGA
>DASWDX010000344.1:0-5479 GCA_036395055.1 Pyrinomonadaceae bacterium
TCACCTGACTGAAGCTGCGGAACAAACGTCTCCCAGACTCCCGAATCGCCCTGACGGCGCATCGGGTGCTGTTTGCCGTTCCAGCCGTTGAAGTTTCCCACTACGTTCACCCGCTGGGCGGCTGGAGCCCAGACTGCAAACGAGACTCCCTTGATGCCTTCGTGCGTGATCGGATGCGCGCCGAGCTTCTGATAGATCAGTTCGTGGCGCCCTTCGCCAAAAAGGTGGAGATCGAGATCGCCGAGTATCCGCGGGAATGAATCACGATTTTCCGATGCCAGGGGCGCTTTCGACTTCGGCGAGCCGCGTTTAGGGACAGACCGCTTCTTGTCGACCGTCCTTGTGCGCGAGGACTTTGGCTTGGCAGATTTTTTAACAGACAGCCTCTCACTTCCCTCCGCTGCCTTTTCACGACCAGAATTTCTCTGCTTTTGCTTTATCGGTTTGGTCATCTTCATCTCGCCCGCTGAAGCCGGCGATTAAAAAAATCTGGCCGCAATCCGTGGGTTCCGCTACGCTTCACCCGCAACTATTTTCCGCCCTCTGCTTCGCAGTTTCGTTGAGATAGTACGGCCTTGCAGCCTTGTTGACGACTGACCTGTTTCACAGACTCATTGAGCTATTGCCGCCTAACAGACTCCTCGAGTTACCGCGTCACCACAATTTCGTCGTTACCCTGGTCAACTCTGGAACGCTCCATCAACTGGCGATAAATGTCTGCGCCGTTGCCCAACTCACGCTGATTACTCTTCGCTTCGCCAAGCATTTCGAGGAATTGCCGGCGCGGTGATGGAAGGCCAAGTTGATCCATGAGTTCGATCACCCGGCCGGCATACTTAAGAATCTGAATCGGTTCGATTCCGGCAAGGTCACTGAAGAACCAACCACAACTTGTGTACATCAACAGCGCATTCCGCTGCAGCTCGAGGAACAGCCGGGCTCTTCTTTCTTCTTCACGAGTTAAGTCGCGCGGCGCGTGCGCACGAAGAAACTCTTCGTGCGATTTTCGTTCGTCGAGTATCAGAATGATCGACTCGTCGCGTGCCGCCCACGGATCTACAAACAACTCACCTCGTGTTCCCGCAAAAGCTGCCACCGCTTCGTCCCGCAAAATGTCGAGCGCCTTTCGCAGCGGCTCACGCCATGCCTGGTTCCAGCCGGGCTCGCCGCCCGTATAACAACCGCAATCGCGAATCCAGCGGCTGACGCCATGCGTGCAGCTCCAGGAACTGCCTTCGTCCTGTGAACCATTGTTGATTTCGACTGCCATCCTGGGCGCATGGTGATCCAAATAGTCGCCATAATTTGTAATCGTAAAACCGCGCGCGGGCGCATCGACTGCCAATGCATAAGCCAGGCAAAGTTCGCCAAACTTGTGATGATGCCCGTACGACTCACCGTCGGTGGCGACATTGATCATGTCCGCGGTCTCTGCTCTTCGTTGCGCGAAGAGGTTAACGAGTGACGCGCTTGACGCTAATGCCCGCTCGAAAGCAATGGCACGCGCGACTTCCCGGTCATAAAAAAAGACAGCGATCGATCGTCCCGAGCCATCAGAATGGAAGTAGCGGTAGGCGACGCTGGTATCGATCGTTCCTTCAGTCACGCTTTGCCAACTGTTCTCGTGATTGCCAGGAATGCCTGTGCTACTACGAACGCGTCTCGCTTGTTGGGGCGCAAGAATCACAAACCGCATGCCCTCATCGATCAACAAACCCAGCACCTCGTCATTGGCCGCTGTCTCAGGAAGCCACATTGCTTCCGGTTCACGGCGGAACCGGTAACGGAAATCAGCCAGGCCCCAACGCACTTGCGTGCGGCGGTCGCGCTCATTTGCAAGCGGCAGAATCGTATGATTGTAGGCTTGAGCAATGGCGTTGCCGTGTCCGTTATTGCGACGAATGCTCTCAGCGTCCGCGGCGAGAATGCGAGCGTAAGTTTCCGTTTGGTTCTGCGCTAACCAGGAGAGCAGTGTTGGGCCAAAGTCAAAACTGATGTACGCATAGTTGTTGAAAAGACGTTCCGCACCGGTTGCGTCAAGTATTCGAGCGGATGAGTTCGGCTGGTAGCATTCGGCGTGGATGCGCTCGTTCCAATCGTGAAATGGGTGCGCGCTTTGTTCGGGATCAATCGTTCCTGTCCACGGATTCTCGCGCGGTGGTTGGTAAAAATGTCCGTGAATGATAAGAACTGTCATTTGTAGCAAGGTCAGTACCGCCTGCGGTAGCGGGCGGGTGGTTAATGATCTCGCAGTTTTGAACTCATGACCCACCCGCTACCGCAGGTGATACTGACAAATTCATCCATTCAACGATAACATCACGCCGTTGCTGCAGTAATATAAACTTTTCCGGCTCGATTCGGCAGATGCAACTTAGTATGAGACTACTTATCGTCATCCCGGGTTTGGCGCTGATCCTGATAATTCTGTGGGATGCCTTTGAAACCATCATCCTGCCGCGGCGTGTGACCAGGCGATTTCGTTTGACCAGCGTTTTCTATAGAACGATGTGGTCCCTCTGTTCGCGCCTGGTGCGCACAATGCGCAACCGCAAAAGGCGCGAAAAGTATCTGGGAGCCTTCGGCCCCTTGTCGCTATTGATGCTGCTTACCATGTGGGCAATTGGCCTGATCCTGGGCTACGCCCTGCTGCTTTGGGCCTTCGATACGCACCTGAATATTTCGGCAGCCGACACAAACTTTGGGACTTATTTGTATCTTAGTGGCGTTACGTTTTTTACTCTCGGCTACGGCGACGTCACGCCGGTTCTGGGCATGGGGCGCGCGCTTGTGGTTATGGAAGCCGCTAACGGTTTTGGTTTGCTGGCCATCGTTATTGGATATCTTCCAGTACTCTACGGCGCATTCTCGCGGCGAGAGGTCAACATCGCGCTGCTCGACGCGCGCGCCGGTTCGCCGTCCAGCGCCGCGGAGATGTTAAGACGGCATGGCGAGAGTGGCCACCTGCATGACCTGAACGCAGTTTTGCATGAATGGGAGCATTGGTCGGCGGAGCTGCTCGAAAGTCATCTGTCATATCCGGTGCTTTGCTTCTTCCGCTCGCAGCATGACAACCAATCGTGGCTGGGTTCCATGACTACGATTCTCGACACCTGTGCACTCGTCATGGTCGGCGTGGGAGACACGCCAACATGGCAAGCGAGGTTGACCTTTGCGATGGCTCGCCACGCCGTAGTCGATCTGGCGCAGATATTCAGAACCGCTCCTGCCGGTTCGGAACGTGATTCTTACCGCCTTCTTCCTGGCGAACTTGAAAGGATCCGGGAAATCCTCGCGAAGAACGGCACGCATTTGCATGATGGTGAGGAGGCCGAACGGAAATTGGCGGAACTGCGATCAATGTATGAACCTTATGTCTGTGCGCTCTCGGAAATGTTGTTGATGTCGCTTCCGCCGTGGATCGTGGGAGAGGATGCCATTGATAACTGGAAAACCAGCGCGTGGGGAAGAATCCAATGAGGTAGGAGGGTGCAGCTTGCGGCTTTCCCCTCTTCGTGCGGAAGGCCTGTGACTTTCCGGCAAAGACTTTCAACCAATAGCCCTTTATAGTCCTGCAATGAAGCTACATGGTTATCTCGGTCTGGCAATAATCATCGCCGCCGAGGTTCTTCTCTTCCTGGGCAACCAATTTGTCGGGCACTGGTTTACGCCGATTATTTGGACCGGTTACATTCTTCTCGTTGACGCGCTTGTTTTCAGAGTTACCAGACGCTCTCTTCTAATCACTGATCGACTTGATCTGCTGATAATCATTTCCGTCTCGATCGGTGCCTGGTGGCTTTTTGAGTTTTATAATGCTCCGCGTTTTTGGATAAACGACCTGGAGCTTTGGTGGCACTACCACAACCTGGAGCCAAATCCCTATTTTCGTCGCTTTGGATACGACTGGGCATTTGCCACAATATTTCCGGCAATATTTCTTACCGCGCGGCTGTTGCTGGCAACCGCTTTCAGAAGTACCAAGCGGCTGGGGGCAATACAGTTCTCGAGAAGCTTGATCTATTTCTTACTCCTCCTCGGTGTATTCGGAAGCCTTGCGCCCTTAATCTTCATTTCAGAATGGCTGGCGCCCGCAGTGTGGTTATCTTTCATTTTCCTGCTGGATCCGATTAATTATTTCCGAGGGTGGCCTTCTATTGTAGGAGACTTAGAGCAAGGTGATTACCACCGCTTATTTTCCCTGCTTACGAGCGGCGGCCTCTGTGGGATTCTGTGGGAATTTTGGAACTACTGGGCCCTCTCGAAATGGACCTACACAGTTCCTTATCTTGGAACCGTGAAAATCTTTGAGATGCCGGTGCTTGGTTATCTCGGGTTTCCTCCATTCGCCGTGGAGTGCTGGGCGATGTACATTTTTTTTAGATCGCTCCTAACACGAAAGCCTGTACAAACGAAAAATATCTGGATCGAAACTGAGCCATGAATCTGAACCATGCTAAACGCAATGTGCACAAGCCCGTGTTGTTTGTTCTATTGGTTATTGCTCTCATGACGCCGTTGAATATTGTCTGGTCCGCAAGGCGACAGTCGGAAAGGCAAACTCCAGTGACTAAACCAGGACGAAGGATTCGGGAGTTCGGGATCAAGGTGGGCATCCTGCCAACGGGTCCGCTCAACGCAATCACGGACGTTGGCGGCGTAATGGTGGGCCAAACCACAATTATCCGTGGCGACGACATACGTACCGGGGTGACTGCGATCCTTCCTCACAACCGCAATCTTTTTCGCGAGAAAGTTCCGGCTGCCATATTTGTCGGAAATGGCTTCGGCAAGTTAACCGGTTCGACTCAGGTAGCTGAGCTTGGCGAAATTGAGACTCCGATTCTACTTACTTCAACTCTCAGCGTGCCGCGCGTTGCCGATGCATTGCTCGACTACATGTTGTCTCTACCTGGTAACGAGGACGTTCAGTCTGTTAATCCCGTTGTCGCCGAAACGAACGATGGTTATCTCAACGACATTCGTGGACGCCACATCTTGCGCGACGATGTTTTCAATGCCATCAAGAGTGCGAAAACTGGAACGGTCGAGGAAGGATCGGTGGGCGCGGGAACCGGAACCGTGGCCTTTGGATTCAAGGGCGGAATTGGCACGGCATCACGGAAGCTTCCGTCGAGCCTCGGCGGCTATACGCTCGGGGTCCTGGTGCAAACAAATTTCGGCGGCGTACTTACAATCACTGGCGCGCCTGTCGGACAAGAGTTGGGCAGATACTACCTGAAAGAAGAGCTTGGCAACGCGGGCTTGGTGCCATGCAGCCCCGGAAAAGTCCTCGCAGGGTTTAAGCCGAACACGTGTTATCCCGACGCCGCGGATGGATCAATCATCATCGTCATTGCGACGGATGCGCCGGTCGACGCTCGTAATCTTCGGCGAATCGCAGCGCGCGCCATGATGGGGCTCGCCAGAACCGGGGCAGCGGGCAGTAATGGCAGTGGTGATTACGCTATCGCGTTTT
>DASWDX010000345.1:0-19202 GCA_036395055.1 Pyrinomonadaceae bacterium
GCGCTCGGTTCTGTTATGGGGTTTGACACCAGGTGTCGCCTTCCCTATTATCCATTCACTTGTCGGGGCGTGGCTCAGCCTGGTAGAGCGCTCGGTTCGGGACCGAGAGGTCGGAGGTTCGAATCCTCTCGCCCCGACCAACAATTTCAAACCCATCAACAATTTAGAGAGATCTAGCCTAACGGTTCCGTTTTTCCGTGTGGCCAATTTGTGACCAGAATATCCAGCACGCAACGTGTAGCGAACCGTAGCGCATGGGATGGAATGTGAAATCTCAAGTATTTCCCCACACCAGTAACCCTTGAAACTTGAAATATTTGCGTGGCGGACCGGTCACTCGGTCTATAACCGAGAGGTTGGAGGTTCTCGCAATAATGACGCTGATGGGCCGCCAAGAATTTGGAGATCACGAAGTCAAGTCCGCAGACGGGCACATCCCGAAAGGCGCCTGCAGCAGACGTTTGTGCTTCCCGTTGAATTCAATATTTCAGCCAGGAACTGGTCCAGACTATGAGCATTGCCAACGCCGCTCCACTCATCACGATGGCAGCAATGATGCTTAGAGCATTTATGAGCTTTCCGTTGACATGCTCACCCATTACGCGGGGGTTATTGCAAACGAGCAGAATGATGACAATCAAGGGCGGAGCCAGTACACCGTTAAGCACTGCAGACCAGAAGAGCATTTTGATCGCATTTAGTCCGACATAGTCCATTGCCATCCCCGTGAGCATCGCCACGGCAACCACGCCGTAGAACTTTTTTGCCAGGCGCGGTCGCTCGTTCATTCCGCCACGCCAGGCGCTCGCTTCCGCGACGGCATACGCGGCCGAGCCTGCCAGCACCGGCACGCCCAGAAACCCTGTTCCGATCAGCGCAACCGAGAAAAGCAGGTAGGCGGCATTTCCAGCTAGCGGACGCAAGGCTTCCGCGGCCTGCTGTGCGGTTTGAATGTCGCGTTGCCCGGCAACATTAAGCGTTGCGCCGGTCGTCAGAATAATGAAGTACATGATGACGTTGGAGAAGGACATTCCTATCAGGGTGTCCGTAAACACGGCTCGCAGTTCTTCGCGCGTTGCGCCTTTGCGCCGCCCGACCGTCATGTTGCCTGATTTCTTCTCCTCCTCGACCTCCTCCGCAGCCTGCCAGAAGAAAAGATACGGCGAGATAGTTGTGCCGAGGATGCCGACGAATGTCATCAGATAGTCGCTGGTGAATGAAATGCGCGGCCAGAATGTCGCGCGCGCCACGACTGTCCAACCAGGGTGGGCCAGGAACGCAGTTATCATGTAGGCAAACAGCACTAGCGTCAGCCACTTGAAGATCCGCACCAGCGAGCTGTAAGAGGAAAAAACAGCAGCAGCAGAATCACTCCTGCAAACAAAGGAGTGAAAATCAATGACGGCACTCCGGTCATCAGTTCAGCGGCCTCCGCCATTCCTCCGAGGTCGGCGGCAATGGTTACTGTGTTGGAAATCACCAGCAGCAGGCAGGCGAACCAGAGCAAACGCCGCGAATAGTAGTGCCGCAGCACGCTTGCAAGACCGCGCCCCGATACCAGCCCGATGCGCGCGCACATCAACTGCACCGCTGCCATGAGCGGCAAACTGAAGGCCGCTGTCCAGAGCAGACCGAAGCCATAACCTGCGCCTGCGGTTGAATACGTCGAGATGCCTGACGGATCGTCATCCGCCGCGCCTGTAATGAGGCCCGGACCAAGATTCGCAAAGAAGCTGCGAACTCTGCCGCGCCGCCGGCTTTCGTTTTCGGCGAGTTGCGCGGCGCCGCGCGCCTGGATTGGCCTACGACATGTCATCATGACTCACAGTGCGGAGGTCACAATCTGAGCCAGAACCGCGGCTGTTTTGACGACGAGCGTCTTTCCGTCTTTATCAACCTTCTCGCTACTGCCGACGAGAGTGTGCTCAACGTTTCCTCCAGCCGCGAAGACCGCGGTCACGCCGACCAGGCTGCCAGACCAGTAGCCAGAACGAATACCTTATTCTTAGCGATCTTGTTTGCCTTGCTTTCCGTGAATTCTTCGTTAACCCAGATACATCACGTGCACATACGTGCCAAGCCTGGTGTTGTACGCGAGATACCAACCAACATGATCCGGATCGTCGTAAATCACAATATCGTCGCTATTCCAAAGCCAGTCGGCGCATAAGTCCACTTCAAAAGGAGCCACGCTGAAATAGTTGCCGGCAAACCAGAAACGAGAGGGCCCTCCTCCTTCTAAGCGGAATACGTGCTGTGGGCCGAAGCCGCCGCCGAGCCGCCCGTAATGCCAGGGATGATCTAGGTGGAGGCGCGCATCGTTTCGACCTGAGTCGTGCCCAATCCAGCGCCCGTCCGAATGCACGTGAGGTGCGTTTGGATGTCCCTCGCGGTCACTGAAGTTTGGACGTGCCGGCTCCCTGCCTCGGTTCGGCGATATCGATGTCGGGCCGTTCCCCGCGCGAGAAGCCGAAGGTCCTCGAGGCGGTATGAATCCACCGCCGACCTTCAAACCGTCGCCGCCCATCCTGGTACCCCCGCCGGGGGGCGCACCGCCGAAGCTTCCGCGCCCGCCACCACCCCCACCGCGACGCTGCGCAAATGCAGGCATGGAAATCATCAGCGATAAACTCACCAGGATCAGAAACCCCTTCACACTGTTTTTCGCCATCAGCATCAGTCGTGAATATCTCAGCATCTTTTCTCCTTCAATGTCGTTTGAAATTCAGTCGTCTCAAGTCATGTGCATGTTAGGAGATGGGTGTTTTGATTTCTTTCGGAAAGTTGCGGCGAAGTGCTGTTTCTTGCGGTATCTGCGTCGCTGTAATTCGGAATTCAAGGACTGCGCGGGAACAGCGTGGCGGAGGCGCGAAATGTCTATGTAGAGCAGGACATCACGGAACTGAGTTGACCGAAGTGCATCGCATTTCGCTCACGCTGCGGTCACTGGTTAGGAACGCAGTTGCTATTCCTGTACGGTGTCTGGTTTCATTTCTGTCCGGTAGCACAAACTCTATTTCGGCCTTGTTCCTTAGCGCTATACAAGGCTCGGTCCGCTGCGTGGAATAATGCTTCGCTCGTGAGCAGTTTCGCCAGTTCCACAAACGCGTCGGCCCGTCACGCCAACACTTATCGAAAGCGTGCCGGGGGAAATGGGCGGCCACGGAGCGTCGGCTGAGCATCGTACACAGCCTGCCGCAGCACTTCGGCGAGCTTGATAGCCTGCTCGATTGTTTGTTTGGGGAGTGCGATGACGAACTCGTCCCCACCGTATCGGCAGGCCACTGCATTTGACGGGATATGCCTGGCGATCAGCTCACCGACGGTGCGGACGGCGTCCGCTCCTGCAAGATGACCAAAATTATCATTAAGAGATTTGAGCCGATCAAGATCAAGCACCAATAAGGACAGAGGGGTCTTATCTATCCGGGCCTGATTAATGAATGCCGCGATGTGTGCTTCGAAGGAGCGCAGATTGTGCAGCCTTTGGCGCTCGTCCTTTGTCTGCTGTTTACAAGCGCCGCCTTCGCTCAGACGAAGTCCCCGGTTGAGGGTGTGTGGAAGGTAACCGAGTGGATAGAGAATGGGAAAACAAACACCAATCCTCAACCGGGTCTGATCATTTTCACCAGAGGCCATTACAGCGTGGCGATTCTGATGGCGTCAAGAACCGACTCAATACCACCCGACGCTGGGCGGGAGCCCACCGATGCCGAGAAGATCGGACTATTTGAGCAGTGGAAGTGGTTCGTTGGAATCTCCGGCAGCTACGAAGTCAAAGGGTCGACGGTCGTGATGCGCCCGATCGTGGCAAAGGCCACTTGGCATATGAACAGACAAACCCCGCAGGAACCCGAGTTCAAACTCGAAGGGCCCAACACGCTTTGGTTGATTCCAAAGGCGACGAACGTTCCGCTGCGCATCAAGCTGACGAGACTGGAGTGACAGTCGGATAGACTAATCAGCCTTCGACATCGAGTCGCATTGCTGTAATGATTCCTGAAAGCGTGGCTCGGATCGCCGGTTTTTCGCTGGACGGTCGAAAAGTTTGGCGAGCCCAACAGCGCAACCCGTCCGACTGAAAGAATGTTTCCTGGGAGGGAGGTTGTTATGAAACGATTTGCTTTGGCGCTCGTCCTTTGTCTGCTGTTTACAAGTGCCGCCTTCGCTCAGACGAAGAGCCCGGTTGAGGGCGTGTGGGGGATCACCGAATTGGTATTCCCTAGTAGAAACCCCGCTGAGAAGGGCGCTACGATAACAGACCCTCAGTCGAATCTGATCATTTTCACAAGAGGCTATTACAGCCAGGTGATCGTGACAGCAGAAAAGCCGCGAGCTGCGGTTGCACCAGCCAAAGATCCTCAGAACCTGACCGACGCCGAGAAGATTGCCCGATATGGGCAGTGGAGACCGTTTATTGCAAGTTCGGGCTCCTATGAAATCAAGGGATCAACCCTCATCAAACGCGCGAACGTGGCAAAGAACGTCGAGGTGATGACCAAAGCTACGCCGAACATTTGGGAGTTCAAACTGGAAGGACCCAACACGCTCTGGCTGATCCCAACCGGGGATCTGGCCGCGACTGAGCCACGGATAAAGTTAACTAGACTGGAGTGAGAGTGGCCCACTGGGTGTGACGGCGGATCTCTTGGTTGCTCCGCAAAGATCGAAAGGGCCTGGCTCGTCGCGATAGACTCAAGCGAGTGGAAAATCTGCCAGCCGAGGAGCGCCTAGGTCACCGGGAGGCCGAGCGGCCCAGCCGCCTCGCCCTATGAAGACGATACTCCTCTTCAGCCGGGTCCAGGAAAAAAACTATTGGTGGCTTGACCTCAAGGGCGCACTATACATTTTCCCACAACCGCATCGAAGTGCACTTGGGGTTCGCGCTGGGTTTCAATGGCACAAACAGACGATGAAATTGCGAACGATCCGGCGGTGCTGTCAAGTTTGCTGAATCGAGTGAGGTTCGTATGGAGGATTGGCCAACCCCAGTAAATCCTTGGTGGCTGCAACTTTTGAAAAGGCAAAAACTTACGTTTTTGCCGAAACCCAGATTCGGCACCGAGAGTTCGGAGGTTCGAATCCTCTCGCCCCGACCAAAATCGTTAGCAAAGTTAAAGAAAGGACCACTCAGCGGGTGGTCCTTTTCCGTTTGTGACGTGGATTGTGACGTAACTCGTCGGAAGACCATTCTCAGCCTGGAGGATTCGTGGCATGCCTAGTTCGAAGTTCTTGGTGCACTGGACTGGTCAAAAAGATTTTGAAAAGCTGCGGGAGGACAATCTTAAATGGGATGCGTATGCCGCTCGACTAAAGGACTGGTATTAAAATGGACTTTTCGCAAAGATGGCTGATGCAGAATTGATATTCCGTCTACCTGAACCTGGCCATGTAAACAAGTTTAAGATGAAACGTCTTGTGAGGATATGCCTTACCGAGATACGGCTAAGCCAAGCCAAAGACCACTCAGACCGCTATGGGGAAAACTCGGAATTGGGTTCACACGCGAGTTTATAGCGAACAAGGGACGCCGCCCGGTGATTTATACCCCGTGGGAAGCTAAGGTGCGGTTTGATGGAGGAAAACGCCTGGCGGGTGTGGCAGAGGTCAGCAGGGAATGACGAAGTTCGCGAGCCCCTCACGTGGCTACTTGCATTTTTCAAAGTCATGTCGAACGGACCTGAGAACTCCCGCGGATACGAGGATTACTATGAGGAAATGGAGTGGCGACTTGTATACGGCGAGAGCTTGGATCGCAGCGGAACATTCTCGCAAGGGACCGAACCCGATACTTATCGGATGAAATTTGAGCCTGGCGACTTCACACTGATCGTGTTTCGCTGTTAGCGGTGGTGTGATTTAAACCGCACGCGCCTACGAAACAGAATCAATGGCTGAAGCGCATCGTTAACCTGCGGTGATACCGAGCAACTGGTTCAATTTCTTGCTGTATTCATCAACATTATTCTTCTGGATGAGGACTGTCGGAATGAGAATCGTTTTGCTCTCTGGAACCGCCGAACGGTCACCTTTTAGGATCTTGGCTGCCATCTGAACTGCCTGGTAACCGTATTCGAACGGCTGCTGCGCCACAGTGCCGAAGATTGCCCCTTCTTTGATCGCCGCTAGTGTCGCTCGTTCATCGTCGAAGCACACGATCTTGATTTGTCCGACCTTACCCTCGGGTCTTAGCGCTTGCAAAATCGAGGGACCATTGTAGGACCACAAACCGACCATGCCAGCTATGTCGGGATACTTCTTCAGCGTTTCATAAGCATTTTCCCTGGCGCGACCTGGGTCGGCATCGTCGGTTAGAAGGTCAATAATCTCCACCTTCGATCCTTGTAGCGATTCCTTCAGTCCATCGAATCGTTCACGCGCATTTTGTACATCGCGCTTGCCGACGAAGACCATGATCTTTCCACCTTGCGGTAGAGCTTTCTTGATGAGTTCTCCGGCCTGGTGTCCAGCGGCACGATTGTCGGCGCCGAGGTAGAGCGCGCGGTCACTATCCGGTGCGTCGCTGTCCTGAGTGATGACCAAAGCCCTCTTCGCCGCGTCGTTAATTACCTGCTTCTGACCAACCGGATCGATCACGCTGATCGCGATGGCGTCAGCATCATCGATATCCAGCGCGTCTCTAATGAGTCCATTCTGCTCCTTTGCCGCCCCGGTGTTTGTGCTTTTAAATGCAACTGTCACATCGGCCAGTTCGGCATCAGCTTTCTCGCATCCCTTGTGCGCGATCTTCCAGAAGTCGGACGTGGCATTGGTAATAAAAGCCACCGTCTTTACCGCCTTTGGAGCTTTTGGCGGCGGAGAGCCGCAACTGGCAGACGTCGCTAAGATAAAGGCCAGTAAACAAATGAACTTATGTGAAGTCGATCTTTTCATGGCTAAGTCTCCTGTGAAAGAACTGCTTACTATTAATCCAGAGGCGAGGACTCAATGCACTCCTGTTTACCCTCTCCAAAAGGAGATGCATACTGCTTGTTCTGCTCGGTTGCTGCCGTTCTGGTTCCGTGAAAGTTTCGTCCGCGAAAGCTCCATGAGAGTCTTCGCCCCATTCTGCCGCTCCCTATGCTTGCTTGATGACAAGCGACTTATATTCTTGAAATAGTCCAGTGTCAAAGGAGAACGGAGCTGCATGCTGTTGCATTTGCTTGCGAATCTTTGCACCTACTCTGCGACCTTTGCTTAGGTCGTTTATTTTAACGGCAAAGAACGATCCCCACTATCCGACAGGCTGTATGGAAAGACCGCTTAATCTCAGTGACTGGTTTACCCGTCTCGGGGTTCTCGAACACATAATCATCAGGCTTTTAAGGTGTGCGAATTAGGCCGTCAGTGCGTAGGTGGTTCCGAATACGAGCTACGCTTTCCTGGTTATGCCGAAGGATTCTCAAGTAAAATCAGATTCGATGTTCAAGTTGACCGCAGAACAGATCGATCAATTCACTCGGGACGGATATCTGATGGTAAGAGGTCTGTTCGATACGGAAGAAGTGGACTTACTCCTCAATGTCGCGAAGAGTGATCAACAAATACATCAACAAGCACACCAGCGACTGGATTCGTCTAGTGGACGAAGCAAGCTGTGGATTACCGGATCGTTGGGTGAAGATATCTACAGCGCCTTTGTCCGCTGCTCACGTATCGTGGACCCGATGGAGCAAATGTTAGGTGGTGAAGTTTACCATTACCATCACAAAATGATGCTCAAGGAGCCTCTTGTAGGCGGAGCATGGGAGTGGCACCAGGATTATGGTTACTGGTACTCAAATGATTGTCTATTTCCTCATATGGCGAGCTGCTTAGTTGCAATTGATCGCGCAACGCTGGAGAACGGCTGCCTACAAGTGATCAAGGGCTCACATCACATGGGCCGCATTGATCATGGCAAAGCGGGCGAACAAAAGGGTGCCGACATGGAGCGGGTACAAGCAGCACTCAAATATCTGGAGTTAGTCCAGTGTGAGATGGAACCGGGGTCGGCACTCTTCTTCCACTGCAATTTACTTCATCGCTCTGACGCGAATAGGAGCCCGAATCCCCGCTGGTCACTCATCTGTAGTTACAATGCGGCGCGCAACCCCTGCCGAGAAAAGTTAAATCACCCTGGTTACCAGCGCCTCGAGAAGTGGCCAGACTCCCAAATCAAAGCGATAGGCCGGCGCCAGTTAGAATCTATTCGTAAGCAATCAGGTTCAGGGAGATGAACTGCCGCGCTCTGATGATCGAGTGTTGGGCAGTAGCCCGACCGTCAGGGAGGGCTTCAATCTTGAGTGTGTCCGAGCCCTCCTTAAATCTTGAGTGTGTCCGAGCCCTCCATAGTCGGGCTACTGCCCCGGGCCACGACGCACAACCCACAGCCAACCAGTCAACGCGCGTCGGGTCAGTAGCCCGACCGTCAGGAAGGGCTTGCGGAAGCACTCCACTGACTCTTGATGACTCAAGTGTGCGTTCCCAACCGTTCAGCGAAACACTATCTCGCCGAATCTCTGCGGGACATGAAAATCATCTCGTAAGGTCGGCGACCATGCTAAGCCCGCTGGTGTCGGAAGCTGCTCCCCCCGATACAGGTTCATCCACCAGCGATCTCCAGGTAGCGGCGGACGGTGCGGCGCCGTCACAATGTCTTCCATTGGCAGAGCTACTTCGCAGGTCCACTCACGGTCACCGGCCTTTCCATCTACCGTCCCATTGACTTGCACTGCCCACCGCAGCTTTTGGCTGTTCCAACTCTCGTAGTGCAACGGTTTACGCGCGGACAACAGATAGATATCCAGCATGGTGCCGAGTGGATTTACCTCCAGTTCGATGTAGCTTCGCTGATTAGGATCAGCTTGGAGGAAAACCTCCACGACCTCCTCCTCCCACAGGTGCTCATCCCGCCGTCTCATGGTTGACCAAATATTGTCGTCCGCGCAGCGGAAAGCGAAGTAAATAAAGTTGTCATCGTAGAGCACCCTCGCTTCGGTCTTATATATACTTTGGGAACCGTCCAAGTTGTTCACGAAATCGCCAACGAGCGGAGCTTTCTTCCACGCGGTGTCGTCGAGCTTCCCATCTATCTTGATCGGTCCAGATGTCCGCCCGACTTGATAGACTGCCAACCGCGGCACTTGAGGTTTGGCCGGCAGAGTGAACAAACACCCTATGCCCAGGGCCATAATCAATATTTTGTCTTGCATGCTCATCTTAAAATGTCCGCCTTCTCGCTGTTCAGCAAAAGGTATGTCTTAAGGATCACAATGCAGCTTGGACCATGTGTGATCTCGCTCTTCAACACCATCTGCACTGCCTCACGCAGTTCCAACTTCAGCACCTTGATGAGCTCCGCACCTTCAGGCTCAGGCCTGACCAAACTTAGTTTCCTCGCGAGGAACAGCGTGGCAGGTGAATGAATAACGGATGTGAATGGATCAACCAGGCCAAGATTGATCCACTGAGCCGCCTCGATGCCAAGCTCTTCGCGCAGTTCTCTCCGGGCGGCGACGTGCGGTGGCTCGTCTTCGTCAATGCCGCCGCTAACCACTTCAATACTCTCCCGCTCGACCGCATATCGGTATTCGCTGGTCAGATAAACCTGGGCCAAGTCGTTCATGGCGAGTACTGACACGCCCGGCTTCATCCTGACAGTGGCGAAGGTCCCCGGCTTTCCGTCGGGCCTCACGACTTTGTCCTCGCTGAGTTCGAGCCAGGCGTTCTTAAATCTCTGAACACTTTCCTCGACCAACCACAGACCTTTCATTCTTGTCATCACAATCCACCTTGCAGTTCGCGGGCGAATGGCCATTGCCTAATGTGCCACGACCAGATGATGAAGCACACCATGGCCGACCCCGAGCGTTCCCATGCCGAAAAGAATAATGGGCCAGCCGGTAGTGGCGAACACGAATTATCCAGCCGGCAAGGGCGAACGGGTCGAGTAGTGGGTACAGCCAGACGCGATAGGGACGACTCATGTCAGGCTCGTTTCTTCTCAGTGAGGAGACGGCGCGAATCTGAGCGACAAACTGTACTAGAATCCCGGTCGTAATCAGCTCATCAATCACCATACCCAGCGAGAAGAAGCTACAAATGATTGAGATGACGCCGATGACGAACGAGAGTTATCGCGTAGGATCTGCGAGCCATACAAACCAGTTCTACTTTTTGCCGGCCCCGGTCACGCCACGACCGAGCGACGGCGAATTGCTTTTGAGTTTCACCGTCGCCATCCACGTCGCGTAATCAGTCCCCTGCCCGCCGGCTAACTGAGGATCGCTTTTGCTGAAGCCTGGCTCGCGATTCGGATCGGCCAGTCCTCCGACAGGCACGTCGTGGCTGCTATTGAAGAAAGTATTGTCACGGTGATCAAACCTGAGTACGGCTGTGCCTACACCTGAAGTTTGATAAAGCATGGTTTCGTCTACGACTCCGGAAAGAGTAAAGATGTTACTCCTCAATGTCAGATCTTCGGTCCGCGTCAGACGGACTGAATGCCCGCATCCTTTAACCGGACTGTCAACCTCGTTCCCTGGGCGTACGAGTAACACGCCGCGCTCGCCAATACCGATAAAGGTATTATTGATAATGTTCGCGTTCTTCGCAGCCCAGATCGACACGGGTTCAACTGGGCGTTCGCCCGGTCGCGTGGAGACAACTAAGTTATCGCGTGCTGTCATGTCGTAAGATTCGAAGAAGGCGAACGAACAAGGGTCGCCGAAGCGCCCATCGATGAAAAGATCCGGATCGGTCGAGCCGCCTGAGAAAGCTGCGCCCGAATTGTCAACAAAGACGTTGGCCTCGATCAGTACCCGTCGGCTGCCGCCCTTACTTACCACGCCTCGATGACAATTGCGGATCAGATTGCGACGCACAATCACGTCGTCGCTACAGGGAAGGTCGATGGCTGGCTTGCGTTGAAAATTCTTGCCGTCGAACAGCTCGCAGTCCTCCACCGTAATGTGGTGTGCCTGGTTGAATTTAATCAGATAAAGACGGTCATCGTCTTGCAGTGGATCATATGCGGAAGTGCAGCCGCCCGGCGGGCACTCATAATGAATTTTGGAGTTACGGACGGTGATGTAGCTGGTCCAGAACGAGCGGTCATACCAAGCTGAAGTATGTCCGCCTGGCGGATCATTGGTCTTTACGTGGTTGTACGTATCTTCGGGCTCGTAGACGCTGTCGCCGTGGATTCCATCGCGGCGAGGGTTGATCTTATTCCCAGCCTTATCCGTGTAGTAAGGATTCGGAAAAATATCGAACCCCTCGATCATGATCCCGCGCGCCAAATGAAAGCGCACGTCGTCAATAATCACGCCTTGCTTTGTCTCCGCGCGTATTATCAGTGGATTCGCTGGGTCATAACGATAGATGCCAATCGCGTCGGCAGGCGTTCCTGGGGGAACGGTCTGACGCGGATCGCCGGCTTCCAATTGATCGGCCATTGTTAAAACGAGACTGAGCCCACCCCAACTGCCTTCACGTCCAGCCTTTCGGTAGTCTCCGTTTTTCGCGATGATCGTATCGCCGCTTCCGACGTGACGCAGAGCAACACGCCAGGATTTGAACGGACGTGTGTAGTTGCCATCACCACGCGTGTCGTCGCCATCGAGTACGTGAACATAGACCGTCTTGCCCTTGGCCTGCGCCAGTCCGCAAATTGACAGCGACGCGACTGCCGCTAGTAAAGCCACCATGAACAAGCGACGGCTGTTTCCCATGCTCATTTCTCTCCGGCGCCAACCCCATTCAGCCACTCGCCGTTGAGCATAACGCGCTTGAGGCGACGCATGTCGCTGATGTTTCCAAGGGGATTTCCTTCGACCAGCACCAGGTCCGCGAGCTTTCCCGGCTCGATACTTCCCAAGCGGTCGGAGGCACGAAAGTACCGCGCATTCTCTAATGTGCCCGCAACAATGGCCTGCATGGGTGTAAGGCCCGACTCCACCAGTAGCTCAAGCTCACGTTGATAAGCCCAACCGCGCTTAGCGTGTGGCACGTCGGAATGAGAACCGACGACGACGTGCGCTCCAGCACGGAAGGCATGTCCTACGAACGCCTCCATCTGTTTAAAGGCGCGGACATGCATCTCCGTCGTATCTTTGTCGCCAGACTGCCGTTCGAAGACGGCAAGTGTCGGTGAGACAACAGTGCCGCGCTCGACGATCAACTTAAATACCGCACTGGCATGCGGCGAACCGAGATCGATCGTGCTCCACACCTGATACCGCCCTTCACGGCGCGCGTTGTTATCAGCTAGAACCGCTTGTCGGTATTTCTCAGCGTCGCGCAATGGCAGCAGGGCTGTTCCGAATGAGGTGGCATGCTCTACGCCATCAACGCCGGCACGAATGGCGTCAGTTGCGTCCACAATCTCCAGGTGTGAGGTAACCGGAAGGCCACGCGCGTGTGCCGCCTCGATAGCGACCCGGATAAGCGCGAGCGGCAGGCGATAGTAGACCTTAATGGCCGAAGCGCCATCGTCAGCGAAACGGTTGACCGCATTCCGCGTCTCCTCCGCATCGCGTACGATCAACGAATCCATCGGATAAGCAGCCGGCGGCGAGTCAAGGTGTGGCCCACAGAGGAACAGGCGCGGCACTGGCGCAGGTCCTTTGCGGGCCACATCGTAGGCTTCGATCCACTGGCCGGGATCGCGCAGGGATGTGATTCCGTGAGTAAGATAAAGTGAGGGCAACGAATTGTCGCCATCAAGGTGAAAGTGCGAGTCGATCAATCCGGGCACGAGCGTGAGCCCGTTCGCGTCGACCACTTCTGCCGCCGCCGGAATGCTTACCGAGGCTCGCTTACCAACTGCCACAATTCTTTCGCCGCGTACGATTACGGCAGCATCAAGTAAGGGCGTGCCGCCGCGCCCGTCAATCAAGGTCGCTCCGACAATGGCAACAACGTGGTTTGCATCGGGCCGTGCCACCTGGTTCACTTCATGGAGGGGCTTCGACACGCGAGCAGTCTGGCCCTGACGACGTTGCGCCAAAACGCCGCTATAAGTAAGGAGCGCAATTAATAGTAGAGCGCCTGATAAGCGTGTTGATTTATTCATAAGTCATTATGCGTTAACCGATAGGAGTGATTACCACAATGACGGCTCAAGGTCCGTCAATTTGCAGGTTAGGAAGGGCGGCTCGCCCCCGCTCGAGCGCCAACGGCGCGAGTGCATTCTTCAGCTTTCAATTACAGCCCCACCGCTCAAGCCTGTGAGTGTTTCCACTTAGAACGACTCCTACTTATTGATAACCCGTTGAGATACACGCAACCAGTCGCGCTGTCGGCGCTCTGGCGGGGGCAAGCCACCCTTCCTAACCTGCAAATTACCGTACGAACCTTTTGGGTCTTCACACTCTCTACCACTGACCTCTTACCCTATTCGGAGGAAAGGATGCGCAGCCGCAGCCTTCCGTCCTTTTGACCTTTGAACGGCAAGTGTATAACGCCGGAACCATTGGCCGTTCCGATGTAGCTCCCTCCAGGCACGCCATTGAAGAGGCCACCGCGCCAGTTTGCCCGGCCCCCGGTCATCTGGAGTTCATACTTTGCATGCGGCTTCAGTCCAGCGATCAGTAAAGAGTTCGTGTTCACGGCTGGGATTGTCACTTCACCCTCCGTTACGAGACCGTCTATAGTGGCGAATAGTGTAACTGTGCCACCTTCGACCAGCGCCCCAACCAGATTTAATCCATCCACCAACTCAACGCGTGGGGTTCGCGTATCGCCGCGATCTCCAATCTCCAAAACGTGTAGAAAGAAGTCTTCTTTCGCCGGTTTCGACGGCGACACCTCAACGCGCCACGCTGCGGGCACAACCGCACGCGTGTTCGAAGGTAATAGTTTGTCAAACTCCTCTCCCCAGAAAGTCTTCCACATCTTCCGGAGATAAGGATCGGCCGGTAGCGGCCCGCCCGCCGGTGGGTCCAGCGGCCAATTCTTCCCTGTTCCCCATTCTCCGCCAAACTCGTCACCCGGAGTCCAGAATTCAAAACCCGGCCCGCCTCGCTTTACGACTTCATGCTCGCGTGGGAGTAATGAATGAACTCGCAATCGCCCCTGACCATTCTCATAAGTAAAGACCGTGGCGTTTCCGTAAGCCATAGCGCCGTGGCCAATGTCCCGTCCCTTCTCGCCAGCCATAACCCGCGGTTCGCCCACGCCGTGCAGCAACCAGACTTTTTTGTAGTTCGGATCGGTGGTCCGCACGCGATCAAAAACCACGAGCACGTGATTCTCAGGTGTGTAAGCTACTTCACGAGTGAAGTGCTCCATCTTGGAAGGGTGGTAGGCGCGCGTGGCGTTACCGCGCGCGTAGTGATATGCGCCCGGCTGATAGTCGGTCGCCTCCATATGTCCGGTATCCCAGAGGTCACGCGTGCGCTCGAAATCTTCGCGGCTGCGGACAGTGTTCCAATAGCGAGAAGAGTCCATGCGCTGCCCCCCGTCGTTAGCAGCGGGCCAGAGGTTCTCGGCCCAGAAGAATTTTTCCCCAGGCTCATACACCAACATCGAGTTGTGAGCGACAGTGCGCCGGTAGTAGTTCAGGTAGTGCGGACTCTCAGTGTCAGTGTAGTCGGCGCCACTTTCGGTGGCGAGATAACCTTTGTGGTAAATCAAGAAATGGTTCTGATCAAGGTGGTCGTGCTTAGCGAGGTATGGACCCGAATTGAACTCAATCCAGGTCGAATCGGGTCCGAAGCCGTCGCGCATTATGAGGTGTCCAATTCCGCGAAAGAGGTAGTTGCGGGAAATCTCTGCATCGTTTGTGTCAGCCGGATTGCGCGGGGTAACTGCCGGGTCGTCCCACAAAAACTGAGTGATCGGAATTCGCCAATCTTTGCGCGCGGGCCAACCGCTCTGTCGCAGCAGCCATGCCGCAAAGGGATCTTTGAAACGATTAATGGCATAGCCGAGGCAGATGTTGTCTTCCCATTGGAGGTACGGAAATTCATTGTCATCGTCGCGCGCGGTTGTGCCATCGGGAAGCACCTTATAGAGATAAGTGTCGGTGTAATGGTGAAAGACGGTGTAGCGCCGCGCCGGATCGTTGTTGCCCACAGTGCGACGTAGTTCTGCCAGCAACGCGAGAGGAGCGTAGGTGATCCGCTGGTAGTCCATCGACTCGTGATACCCGCCATCAGGCGTGATGAAGTTTGTCAGATCGAGAATGTGATCGAAGACTTCCTGCGCCCGCGCTCTCAGAGGCGCCGCGCGCGACTCCGCCGCAGGATGGCCTTCGATAGCGGTGAGCGCGAACAACGCAAGCGTCAGATAGCGAACCGGATAATTGTGATACATCGCCAGTTGCACTTCTTTGAGCGACTGATCCTCCATCATCTTCGCGGCGGCTTTTAAAAGTTCGAGCGCGACGCGATCCTTGAGTTGCTCATCGAAGCCCGGATAGTTGTAGAGCCAGTCGAAGGCCAGTGACCACTTTACGTATTCGGGATAAGTGCGCGATCCCACCAACTCCGGCGGATGTGTCCGCTGCATTTCTTCAACTGCTTTCTTAGCGAAAGATTCGTCCCGGGTCAGCAGGTATGTGAGCGCCCAACCATCAATACCTTCCGACGCGCGTGCACCCGCAGCGTACCTCGCGCGCAAAACGTTGAATCCGGTAAGCGGATCATGCTCGCCGATCAGCATCCGAGGCCTAACAACCTGTGGCGCAGGCTGTGCATACGCGCTGAGTGGGCTTATTAAACTAGCAATGGCGAGACTCAACGCGACTGTCAGCCCTCTCAACAACCATTGCCGCGTCAAGTTCAGGTGCCCGTTCGTGTTGTCACTCTTCACTGGCATTTCCCCAGCGGAAACCGATCGCACATAGCTCCTAAAGGAGGTTAAGAAATATTTTTTAGCCATGCGTCTATAAACATTCGGTCCCTACGGGACTAAGAGCGTCCATCTCCTGCTTTTTACTAAAGGCCTCTTACTAAAGACCGCCAGGACGGCCCCTGGCAATCCGCGAACCCCCTTTAAGTTCGGCCAACTGCGAGCGCGCCAACTCACTTTCAGGATCCATTTTCAAAGCGCGCTCCAGCGCCACACGCGCCTCCGCCAAACGACCAAGCGCTTTCAGGGCTGAGCCCGCAAGCACGAAACGAATAGCGCCATTCGGCGGCCAGGGTTCAGCGTCGAGCATTTGCTGTTCGTCGTTCAAGCGCGCGAGGCGTTCGTAAAGCTTACGCGCCTCAGCTTTGCGTCCCACGTGTTCGAGGGCCACTGCCTTATAGAAATAGTGTTCCGACCACGGCTCTTCCGGCTGAGTTGGCGCATTAAGTTCCTCCGTGGCTGCGCGGTTCCACCAAAGCCCGGATTCATCACGCTTGCCGGCGAGTTCGTACTCACGTGCAGCCGCAACGTACTCTCGCGCCTGCGACTGCATCGCCGGGCGGCCGACACCGAAGTTGCGTGGATACTCAGTCGCAGTTGCGAACTCCGCCGCCGCTTTCAGATGATCGACTGACTGTTGGTACTTATGTGCGAGTCCCAGATGCGCTTTGCGATAGAGGCCGAGCGCCGCATCCTCGCCTTCGCCGGAGGTGAAAGTTGTCTTCTGAAGCAATGTGGCGGCATCCGCGAACCTCCCTGCGTCCAGGTACGCTGCTGCGAAAGACTGAACAAAACCTGACTGCCGCCGAACGACTTCGGGCGCACCCTCAAGTAACTTCAGGCGCCGCTCTGTTGCGCCCATTTCGCCAAGCAACCGGTCGAACTCGATATACAAGCGAAAATCATTTGGCGCCACGCCAATAGCATGCTCATATTGCCGTGCCGCCTCTTCCTTCCTGCCGAAAACGACCCACAACCCACGCGCGAAGTTACGGTGCGCGATGATGTTTGACGGGTCGACAAAGGAGTAGTTCCAGGCCTTGATGGCTTCTTCGTCACGGTCTTTTGACGCTAGAGCATTACCGAGGTAATAGGCGGCGCGACCGTCGAAATGGTTAGCCTCGAATGCGGCATAAAGGATGTTAATCTCCTCGACCCGGTGAGGAAATACAAACGTCGGGTCGCCCTTCGCGCCGAGCGCGTACTCGTCACGCGCCCGCCCCTGGTCGCCATCCTGCTGGTACAAATACCCAAGTGTGTAATAGAGCATCGGGTAAACACGTTTCGTCTTTCCGTCTGTTGTCTGGCCCTGCTCCCGCCTAATCGCCTCTTCGAGAATTTGCCGCGCCTCCCCCCGTCGCCCAACGGTCGCATAGTCAAAAACAACTTCAAGAACCGAGTCAGGCTCGCGTGAGAGGAGCCGCCAGAACTCGTCCGAAGCTGCTTTGGCCTTCACTTCCTGACCCAGGGCCTTGCTAATCTCGTACTGCTCATGAAGCGCCAGGTAATCAATCGGTAGTTCTTTCACGACCGCGTCAATACGAAGTTGCGCTGCGTCGAGCTTACCGGCCAGGCGCTCGGTAAGTGCGAGCACCGTACGCGCCTTGAGGTCACGCGGGTCAAGCAAGACTGCCTGCGAAAGCTGTTCGACAGCTTCTGCGTTGCGACCTGCTGCCAGTGCCATCTCGCCTAACACGTAACGTGCGACGGATTCGCGATGACCTGAGCGCACTGCCAGGATTAGATGGTCCGCAGCTTCGCTGCTTTTTCCTTCGGCGCGTCTGACCAGCGCGAGATAATAGTGAGCATCGCCCGCATCTTTGTTACGCCTCAGTGCTTGCGTTAGATGATCGGCTGCCTTCCGGTAATCACCGCTGCGATAGTACGAGATACCCAACGCGATGTGCGCCGGCGCAAAACCGGCATCTCGTTTCAGCGCTTCGTAAAAGGCCGCGCGGGCGTCGCGCTCCTTGCTCTTCTTATCAAAGGCCAAGCCCTCGACGTAAGCCTGCTCGGCGCTCGTTGGTACTCTGGGGTCAGGAAGGGGCCGCGTCGCAGGCTTGAAGTCAGGATTACCATCCCACGGCGTGAAGTTGTTATAGCGGATCAACTGGCGCCCGTCCTTGCTCTTAAAGCTAACCGTAAGCGGCGGTGGAAACATATTCTGAACGGGCAGCGGGACGGAGGCGGTGAAGGGCTTGGCCGGGTCGAGGTCAACACGCTCACTTCGTCTGCAATTTTCTAAAGCACATACCTCGGCCACGAATTCGGCATCCTTGAAACGCGCGTTCGCGTTCGCGGTAATGATGGCACTGTTACCTTGATATGAGATTTTTAGGGCCATGTCGGCCGTGGCTTCATCCCAACCCCCACCGAGACGGTTTACCGGAAACCAGTACTCAACAAAGTGCTCGACACGATGCGGAGCGATGAACTGGTGTTCCATCTGCGTCTCAAAGCGTCCGCCCTGGAACTCCACATACTGGCCGCCGCCGTCTGTTAACTTGTCAATCCAAATGTCGCCGTTGTCATCAGTGCCCCAAGTCCAGGTTTTCTTGCCCGGCATCTCGCGGTGATCGGCCACGTGGACGATGCCCCAATCGGATTTTTCATAATAGACCCCGAAGAAATCCCGTTTTGAGTCGCGCGCGAAGAGCGAAAGGAAATTTGGCACTTCGCTGAACTTGCTCACGTCAACGCCCTTCTCCCTGGGAAACGAGAAGACAGGCCAGAAGGCGTGGGGGTAAGCTTCGCGCATTGGATAGATGAAACGCATGTCCGCGGTAGCGGGTGCACCGGCAGTGGACCAGTACCAGTAACGACCTGGTACGGGCCGGCGATTGTTGAGAGTCACTTCCGTTTCGACGGCCCGTTGTCCCGGGCGCAGCCGAATGATGACTTGCCATTGCATTCCCTGCACGCGCTCAGTGTCGCCGACCGCTACAGCGGCGCTGCCATCTGGTTCCATCCTCATGGCATAGTCAATCGGCGAAACCGTGGTCAGAGTGTGGCCGTCCGGGAAGTTCCACTCGATACCGCCGGAGACCCAGGCGCCGCGAATCGCCACCATCGCGTACTTGATGACTGGATTCGAATAGAGCACGTCGCGGTTAGTCGTCTTATCGAAGATTTGGTAAATGTGGCCGCCCAGTTCCGGCAAAACCGAAACGCGCAAATATTCGTTCTCCAGATAGACCGCCTTGTACGTCTTATCCGTGCGCTTATTGCTTAACGCATCGAGGAACGGGTATGGGTAGACTGGGCGCCATTTGCGCCGTTGCCAGTCGAGCAGCGCGGGATAGGGGTTAGGTGGGCCAAGTTCGTAAGTCGGGATAGACAAAGGCGCCTCCCACACGCGCGGCGAG